>NZ_KB850178.1:0-1860 GCF_000369745.1 Acinetobacter sp. CIP 64.7
TACGGATATAACGTATATCCCTATGGCAAAAGGCTTTGTTTATTTATGTGCTGTGATTGATTGGCATAGCCGCAAGGTACTTGCGCATAGGGTATCGATTAGTATGGAGGTGGATTTTTGTATTTCGGCTTTAAATGAAGCGATTGAAAAATATGGATCACCTGAAATATTTAATACAGACCAGGGCAGTCAGTTCACCAGTGATGCATTTATTGATGTATTGAAATCAAATGGCATTCAAATCAGTATGGATGGTAAAGGTCGATGGATTGATAATGTGATGGTTGAACGGTTATGGAGAAGCGTTAAATATGAAGAGGTGTATCTCAAAGCTTATAGCAGTGTCACCGATGCGAAAAAGCAATTGAGTGCATATTTTGAATTTTATAATTTGAAACGACCTCATTCGAGTCTGGACAAAATGACTCCAGATGAGTTTTACTATGACCAGCTACCACAACAAAATAAGGTAGCTTAACTAGAGCAGAATATCACTTATAAATAAGCTTTTAGTTGTTCAAACAAGTGGGACCACCTCTTTTTTATGTAAAAAAAAGTAATATTTGTTTTATTGTTAAATTATAACAATTAGTATAAATACACCTATGATTTACAGATAAAAAAGGTAGTTAAATGAAATATTTTTTAAGTTTAACTTTGTTAGTTTTAGCAATGACTGGGTGTACTTCGAGTCCAAAGACTGAAACTTTACAAGATAAGGCTACAAGCAATACTTCAGCTGATACGCAGGTCCTTAAATTTTCTGGTCCGAATGGTTTATTAATTTTTCTGAAATCATCGGATAACTTTGAAACTGCTTTAATGACTGATAACTCAGGCATGGTATATCGTTTAAAGCAAACAGTTGCTGGTAGTGGTATTCGTTTAGCTAATAATAATGGAGTTTCAATTCACTTTAAACGTGGTGAAGGGGTTGTTGAATTTGTAAAAGACCAGCCAATCAGCATTACTGAAGTAAAATAATAAGGTTTAAACTTTAAGAGAACCCCACACCATAATCTGCATACCGAAAGTTGGACACTATTCCTTGAAATGTGGTCAAACATGATCAAGGACTAATTCGCACTCTGTTAATGGGTGAATTCAAACATGAGGTGCGACAGTTTCAAAAGCCTTATGATAATCTGTGTGATTCATAGACATCACTTCAATATAATGGGTGTCTATGAACAGAGAAATTCAACAAAGACTCGTATGGGTTAAATTATTTGAAGAGACCAATAATACTGGCCTGGTTTGTCGGAGATGTGGCATTTCTAGACCAACTTTACGCAAGTGGTGGAAACGATATTCTGAACAAGGTATTGATGGATTAAGTAGTCATAGTAAATGTCCCTTAAAATCGCCAAATACTAAAATCAATGCTGAGCTAGAAGCTTTAATATTGGAAATGCGCTCAGCTAGAAATCTTGGTGCTCGACGTTTGCAAACCGAATTAATGAGCTGCACGGAGTCTCGTTGTCCTTGGCGACTATCCATAAAGTACTATCCACCCATTAAGTCAAACCGATTAAAAAATTCCGTCGTAAAGTAGATTACATTTGTTATGAACGTCCATTACCAGGCGATAGAATTCAAATGGATACCTGTAAACTGGGTCCTGGACTATATCAGTACACATCTATCGATGACTGCACACGATATCGCGTTTTAAGGATATATAAACGCCGAACAGCTGCGAATACACTCGACTTTTTAACTGTGTAATTGAAGAAATGCCTTTTCCCATACAGCGAATACAGACTGAACCGTACCGGGTTTGTCGGAGAGTCAATATTCTGAGAGACTATCCCGATGACAAAATTAAAATATACCCCTGAAATCAGAGAAAGAGCGGTT
>NZ_KB850178.1:1870-2937 GCF_000369745.1 Acinetobacter sp. CIP 64.7
GAAGAGTTCTTGAAAGGCTGGCAGGGCTATCTAGTCTGTGATGATTACAGTGGTTATAAAGCACGTTTTAAATCAGGCCAGGTGATTGAGGTGGGCTGCATGGCCCATGCACGTCGTAAATTCCATGAACTGCATGTGACCGGGAAAAGTCAGGTCGCTGAACAGGCATTAGTGCTGATTCAGAAACTGTATGGGATAGAAGCAGAACTCAGGAAAAAGACCGATAGTACAGCGGAAGACCGCCGCGAATACCGGCAACAGCATAGTCAACCGGTGATGCAACAACTGTATGAATGGCTCAACCAACATCATCTGACGGTGCCATCGAGTTCTCCCACCGCCAAGGCGATCAATTACACTCTGAAGCGTTGGCCAGCTTTAAGCCGCTATTTGGATGATGGCAATCTACCGATTTGCAATAATTGGGTAGAGAATCAAATGCGACCTTGGGCCTTAGGACGCAAGAACTGGCTGTTTGCTGGCTCGCTGCGCAGTGGTCAGCGAGCGGCGAATATCATGACTTTAATCCAGTCAGCAAAGCTGAATGGCTTGGATCCGTATGCCTATTTAAGTGATGTGCTGAAAAGGTTACCGACACATAAAGTGAGCCAAATAGAAGAATTGCTGCCGCACCGCTGGAAACCCGACCAAAATTAAAAAATAGCTATGGGGTTCAGCGCACGCTTACAAGGCAATTGAGAAAAAGAATCATGATTGACAAGTACATCTGGTTATAAAATAAGCTGACACTTATTTAAAGTAAACGCCTAATGAATTTCATCGGGCGTTCTCTATTTTAAAGATAAGGAATTACCATTATTTAAGACAAGTTTCGCCTATTCTTTCACTGCAAATTCCTATCAAAAGGGCTTGAATATCACGACGGTTACGTTGAAAGATATAATCAACTTTTGAAAGAAAGAAACGTGACTAACGCACAGCAAGATTAAATTATTCCTCGGGGTATTAAACAAGTAGGGTGTGTTGACACTTTTAGCTTAAAAAAATAGCGAAGTAGTAAAATCAAATCGCCAAACCCAATTTTACTATTCGCTATGCCTCGTACC
>NZ_KB850178.1:8386-34679 GCF_000369745.1 Acinetobacter sp. CIP 64.7
GACACTAAATTGGGTAGATTGGTTCAATAAAGAGCGTGTACATAGTGCACTAGGTTATGTATCACCTTTTGAGTTTGAAGCAATGTACTATGATAAGATTAACCCGTTAGGTCAGGTGGCCTAACTTAAATAAAAAAGTCTCCGACAAACCCGGTACGGTTCAGACCGATCGTGAACGAGAATTCTTTGTTGAAAAAATACAGAAAAAATGATGCAGTATGGGATCAAATTTAGGCCGAATAAACCGGGTTCACCTCATCTGAATGGCAAGGTAGCGCTCACAAAAGACTGATAAATCTGAGTTCTACGCTACTGTAGATATCGATTCAGAGGAAATTCAGAGCAAACTGGCAGAATGGCAGAATGGCAGCATTACTGTAACTGGATGAGACCACATTCAGCTTTGCAAGGTAAAACACCGATGGAAAGGTACTTTGAATTATGTGAAGAAACTCCTTTCTTAGATGAAGTCCAGAAGCAATACGCCCCCTCAAATGAACGGATTCAACATGCCAGTTACAAGATGTATTTAGAGATTGCTAAATTGAAACGATCTCTATGAATTACGTATCTATATCATTTTTACTAATATAAAAACATATACGTAAAAATCACGCCCCGTTTAACTGGCAATAGTTTTTGAACCCTGGTATAAAAGCTTAAAAAAATCTAGCAAGTCTTTATTTAATGTTAATACTCATCCAGTATTGAGGTTTTTTATCTTTTCTTGCCTGTGATCTAGGTTGTAATACTCTAATTTCATACTCACCTGAAGCAGGTAAAATATAAATACCCTTATCATCAAGCTCTGGAGAATATTCTCCAAGATTGATGGAGTCTTTTAATTGATTACCCCATAAGTAAGCTTCAACATTTCCTCCAGTCAACTTCACTTTTAACTTTTGCCCTTTTTTAGCATAAAATTTGTAGGAATCATACTTGTATCCATCTATCCTTCCGTAATAATTTGCAGAGTGAGCTTTTTTAGCAAATTTAACTACAATAGTCTTTCGTATATCATTGTTATCATTTGCAAGTACGACAGGGCTAACTATAGTTAAAGTTAGGGCTATCAAAGCGCCAGCTAGTAATTTCGTATTCGCTATTTCCATAATAAGGTTACCCTAATTCTTGTATCGCTCCTGACGTAATAACATAACTAATAAGTAACCATGAATCATAGAGCAGAAATGTGAATAGTCATAACATGGGGCTGCACTTCAAATGCCAATTTAAGACTTGCAAAATCAATGGTTAATTAATTGGTTACTAGGGAATAACCAATCTAAATATAAATTTTATTTAACAATTACTTATAAAAATATGTGATGCGTATGATACGCATCATATGAATATCGCTTAAATTTGTTATAATTCAATTGAGCAGTGCCATTTGTGGTTAGGTTAAAAATTCATGAGTCTTACTGAAATTAAGGTACGTCAAGCTAAATCAAAGGAAAAAATCTATTTTCTGGCAGATGATGACGGCTTAAGTTTGAAGGTAGAACCAAACGGACGTAAATCTTGGAGTTACCGCTATTCACTTGCAGGGACAAATAAACGTCCTCGCATGAAGTTGGGTGAATATCCTGTAATGTCCTTGAAAGAGGCCAGATCAGTCCGGGATGAATATAAATTTAATAATTATGAAAATAAACCACTGCATAAAAAATACATCAAAACTTTTCAGGATATTTGTGAAGAGTGGTTAGAATTTAAAATTAAAAATTCCTTTGAAGATGAACCACGATGCGGTGTAATTCAGCTCGCAAAAAAATGTTTAGATCAGGATGTTTATCCAAATATTGGACTAATGCCATTTATTGAAATTAAAAGATATGATCTAGTTAAGATTATTAAAAAGATAGAATCTAGAAATGTAAAAGAACCTGTAAAGAAAGCCTATAGTTATTTAAATCAGATTTATGATTATGCGGTAGCGATGGGGTATTGTGAATATAATATTGCACATGGACTTCATAAAATATTAGTCAACAATAAGATTAAGAAAAACTATCCTCATTTGAATTCAGATGAACTATCTAATTTCTTAGCTAAATTAAATCAGATTAATACAGATCCTATTATTAAAAAAGCCCTGTTATTTAAATTATATACAGGCGTCCGTGGTGGAGAATTATTGCTTTGTGAACCACATCACTTCGATCTAGATAAAAAAATATGGAAAATACCAGCCTTACATATTAAACAATATAGAAGAAAGGTTATTTTAGGTCATGATATCCCTGATTTTTTTGTTCCACTATCTGATCAAGCACTTGAAGTTGTGAAATCAGCACTCGTTTGGTCTCATGGCGAGAAATATGTGTTTTCTAGCCCCCGAAATAATAATAAACCTATTCATTTTAATACCCTGAACTTGATTATCAGAAAAATGGGATATACTAAAAATGAATTAACTTCTCATGGGTTACGATCGACATTTAGTACCATATTAAATGAATCCGGTTTATTTCAATCAAATTGGATTGAAGCACAGCTATCTCATACTGATAAAAATAAAACCCGTGCAAGTTATAATCATGCAGAATATTTTAATCAGCGTATGGAAATGATGCAATGGTGGGGCGATTTTATTGATAGTTGTACTGTAAATTAATGGTTATGAAATCTAAGTTTTAATTAGAATAACCTGAGTTCGATGAAATCCACTTAACCTTTTAGCATATTTTGGAAAGTTGGCTTATTGGGGTTCAAACAATAAGCCACTACAGCAGCCATGATATTCACCATGAAATTATTTACCGAACGATGACGTGAATGTTCAAGTTGATGTAAATTTTTTAATTGATCATTCACTGTTTCGATCAATCCTCTTCTGCAAAGTAATTGTTTTTCTTCTTCAGTTTGGATGGGTTTATTTTTCATATTCCGACGTGATGGGGTCAATATTTTCAGTCCTCTTGCTGCTAAAGCTTCGGCTTTTGCTTTGCTCAAATAGCCTTTGTCTCCGAGTAGGATCCCTTTTAATTCTTGAGTTAAAGATTCTAATATAGCAACATCATGAACATTTCCCGATGTCAGCTTGAGATTAATAATTTCACCTAAATTATTGATAACGAGATGTAATTTAAAACCATAAAACCAACCCGTACTACTTTTTCCACGACCGGCCAAGCCTTTAAATACACGATGCCTTTTAATCCGAAGATTATGGCAAACTACCAATTTAGTGGAGTCAATGATACTGATTCCCGTATCTTTTCCTTTCACCTGATGGAAGAAACTACTCAGAGCTTGCAAACAACGGGGCATGATTTCAATAAATCGGTTGTAGCTAAGCAGTTTAGGAAAAGCAGATTTCCAGAATGGAACGATCATTTGGCAATAAAAATATTTGAAGAATCTAAAACCGGATTGATGAAATAAAATGACAATGGTCATTGCTTCAGACAAGCTTAAAGCTGACTTTTTCAACCTGGTTTTTTGATTAGAAATTAAAGCTTTCTCTAAAGATTCATTAAATTTTTTGCAGAAATCATCCAAAATACAAAATAATTCGGTAATATGATCCATTGAGAAGCCTTGTTTTATAACATTTTGTCTTGAGAACCAATATGTTACAAAAACAGGGCTTTTTTTCTACTCTTTTTTTATATCGAACTCAGGTTAGAATAGGCTTTGTTGCACAAACCTATTCACCGCCATAAATCATTATCTAAAATTGCATCTCGTGGTAAAAGCTCAATGGGCCGGTTCTATGGCTATAAATTACATGTTGTGATGAATCAACTTAGAGAAATAGTCTGTTCACAATAATGATTTCTCTTAACTCGTAAAGTTTATGACGGTGTTGAACGTGTTCAATTGAATCTTAAGCAAGGTAAATGGATAGAAGAGAACTTCATTAAGTCGTATCAAAATATTCTTGAAAAATAGGCATTTCATTTCGCATTAGAGCGAGAATCTCATGAGAAAGTTGCCTGATTGAATGTATTGAATAGATTCATTGCATAATTGTTGACTAAAATTTTCTATATCAGCCTGTTTAAGATTAATCGGGCTGATTCTGTTAGGTCGAATATAATAGCGACCTGCTTTAATCATTTTTATTTGAACTTTATTTTATGTCACAGCTTGCTTCCCATTTTAAGCACAATCAGTTTTGTATTTTGTTGGAATATTTAAGTTCTGCTAAGGGCATTGCAGTACCAATGTCTTTAGCAGAATTTCCATGTGCGATCACTTTGGCAGATCGAGTGCATGCCGATAGTGATTTGCCACCACTTGAATGTGCGAAGACATTTCCTTCATCAGTGGAAAAAATCATCCATTATTCAGGGAAAGGTCGGGATATTACTGATTTTGAGACCTTCTTAAAATTAACTCAAGCTTCGGGACAAAAAAATTTACTGCTTCTCACAGGTGATAAGTTAAAAGGGCATACAAATGGTCAAGATGGAACGAATCGCACCCGATATTTAGAGTCTGTAAATGCGGTCATGGCCGCAAAGTGTTATGGTGGATTTCATATTGGTGTAGCTTTTAATCCCTTTAAATATGCTGAAGCTGAACGTGATGCACAATATTTAAAACTTCACAAAAAGATTAAAGCAGGAGCAGACTTTATCGTTACCCAGTTGGGTTACGATATGGAGGCTTTAAAACAAGCCAAGGCTTTTTTAAATCGTCATCGATACCCACAAAATATACTTGCTTGTGTTATGCCACTTAGTTTGGCACGTGCCAATTTTATGGTGAAACATAATGTCGCAGGAATTGTGATTACACCACACATGTTACGAGCGTTGGCTCAGGAAGAACAGGATGGACGAACTGAGAATGCTTATAAACGTTGTGCTATACAAATATTGATGTGTAAATATTTGGGTTTTGCAGGTGTGCATCTTTCAGCATGCCATAAGCCTGAAGAGCAAAAGCTTTTAGAAAAATATATTGAACAATATCGACATTATGGTTTACAGGAACTCGAAGCACTCTGGAATGCACTGTGGCAAGTGAAGACTAAAAATGAACTCGTGCCAGAATTAGCTTATTATTCCCGCCAACCATCCTCTAGCCAGCTTATTAAATATCAGCAATTGCATTTCATGCACAAGGCTCTATTTGAGTCCAAAATTGCCAAAGGTGTGGGGCATTTTATTTTTAAAGCCTCACTCTGGGAAAATACTCCTGCAGCAAAAGCATTGTTAAAAACTGAATTTATCTCTAAGCAAGGGGTCGTGGGTTGTGAAAGTTGTGGTCAATGTAGGTTAGGAGATACTTTATATATTTGCCCTGAAACTTGTCCCAAAGGATTGGCGAATGGTCCTTGTGGTGGTACGACATTGGATCTCTGTGAGTTTGGAGATCGTGAATGCATTCATTCTGTGAAAGCCCGACTTGCCAAAGCCGTGGGACAGACTGACGTTCTAAAAGAAAAACTGATTCCAACTGTACCCATTGAAGTCCGTGGAACCAGTTCCTGGAAAAATTGGTATCTGGCGACTGAAGCTTAGCTTTCATCATCCATGGCATTCGAATAAAATTTCACGCCCAATTTGATGCGATCACGACCTTGGCTCATACGCCAACGGTTGGTATCACGTAAGGAGTATACACAGCCACAATATTCTTGTTGGTAGAATTCTTCCTTCTTGCTGATTTCAAGCATACGAACAGCACCACCATTTTTACGCCAGTTGTAGTCCCAATAGGTGATACCTTCATAATGTGAAGCAGAACGATGCCCACAATCATTGATCTGCTTCATATCTTTCCAACGAGAAATACCCAATGAGCTACTAATTAGGCTGAAGCCATTTTCAGCTGCATAAAGGGCAGTCCGTTCAAAGCGCATATCAAAACACATGATACAGCGAATACCTTTCTCTGGCTCATTTTCCATGCCTTTGGCACGTGCAAACCAATTGTCTGTATCGTAATCACAGTCAATAAAAGGAATATTATGTTTTTCTGCAAAGCGAATATTTTCTTCCTTACGGATTTCATATTCCTTGACAGGGTGAATATTGGGATTATAAAAAAAGATCGAAAAGTCGATGCCTGATTCAATTAGGGTTTCCATCACTTCACCCGAGCATGGTGCACAGCAGGAGTGAAGCAGAAGCTTGTCATGACCTGCTGGGAGAGTCAATTTCTGACGTTCAAGTTTGTTTGACATAGTTATATGGGTTTAAATCTAAACCCTATATTTTAACGATTTAATTAGATAGTAAGGATTTGATATACTGATATTTTCTAAGGTTAAGATGAAAGAAATTCACTAATTGAAATTTAATAAGAACGGCTTTGTTGCACAAACCTATCTGTAAAGGCTTTTCAGCGATATAATTTTCAAATGAATAAGCCTACACATAAAATCTACCGCACAACCAATTGGTCCGCATATATAACCGAGCACTCATGAGTCGCGGAAATATTGCCATTTGGTTTGATCCTGCTACGCAATGGTATGCGCTATCAAAAGGCAAACAAGGGCGAAATCAAACCTACTCCGACGCAGCCATCCAATGCTGCTTAATGATTAAATCCTTATTCCGTCTGTCTTTACGTATAGTCACTGGCTTTGTGCAAAGTCTGATTAAACTTTGCGGATGAGCAGCCCCGAATATCAGGGTGAGTAGACCAAGGGAATCTCACCCTTAGCCCCTCGCAGAACCGGACGTGAACCTCTCAGCTCATCCGGCTCCCATTATCCAACCGATGGTAAACATCCCATTTTCCAGTGCACAAAGGCATTTGGAAAATCACGCGCAAGTCGCCCTAAGGCATATCTAGCCCGTCTTTTATGACGGGCCAAGTTTTTATACTTACGCCTCATCCAGCGTATAAGATAAGCATTCATGTGTTGCCAGATCGCTGACATTGCTGAACCATGGAATCGACCATAGTATTGCTGCCAACCTTGAAGAATTGGATTGAATATTGCAGATAAATCACTTAATTCGCGATTACACATCAGATGTAGATGCCATTTCCGAATAGTCTGTCGCATTGCTTTAAGTGCATCACGACTGACTGCAGGAGAGAAATTTACATAAACTCTTTTATACTTGTCCACAGCCTTACGGGGCCTAAACGTGTACCCGAGAAAAGTAAATTGAACATCGGGATATGCTTGGCGACGATTCACATCTTGGCAATAAACAATCTTTGTCTTATCTGGATGCAATTCGAGTCCACATTCACGAAATCGTGCACCAATCTTTTGTAAAACAAGTTTGGCTTGAGATAAACTTCGGCAATGAATTACTCCATCATCCGCATAGCGGCAGAATCTTACACTCGCAAGATTCTTGGTAATCCACATGTCAAAAGCATAATGCATAAATAAATTAGCCAATAGAGGACTGATAACTCCACCTTGCGGTGTGCCGTGATTCCTTTCTAAAACTTGACCATCTACATTTTGCATAGGTGCTTTTAACCAGCGTTCTACATAGAGAAGAATCCATGGAATTTCGCAGTGTTTCTTAAGTGCACGCATGAGTAGATTATGGTCAATGTTATCAAATAGACCTTTGATATCAAATTCCACAACCCAGTCATACTCCCAACTTCGTCGTCTCACCACAGCTATCGCATCATGGGCAGAACGCCCTGGACGATATCCATAAGAGTTTGGATGAAATAGAGGATCAATCTGTGGCTCCAATATAAGCTTGACAGCTGTTTGTGCTACTCGATCCGCTACTGTTGGAATGCCTAACATACGTACCCCACCTGATTTCTTTGGAATCGGAACACCTTTGACTGGCGGTGGAAAATAACTGCCTGAACAAAGTCGATTCCATAGTTTATACAGGTTGCCTTTTAAGTGGTGTTCGAATTGCTCAATAGATTCATGATCGATGCCTGCAGCACCGCCATTCTCTTTGACTTTCTTGAATGCCTCCCAAATTAACGCTTTAGGAATGTTAAATGGTTTGGTCATAAAGCCTTGTTCCTCCTGCTTGTGCAGTTGACAAGACCGCAGACCTGGATAATGCAGCCCCTTCGCTCCATTACCATTACAGTAACTTCAACACTACTACGAGCTGCTCCGCCCCTTGGTGACGCATTGCTATTATCGGCCTTGCCTTTTGAGCTTGTACCTTTCGCTTGACATCGCCACCGAAGGTTCCCGCAGTTCAACGTAAAAGCCTGAATTAGGATCGCGCTGCCTCTACGCCGGACACCGAATGGCCCGTAAGCAGGTAACGGCCAAACTGATCGCGGGGCAACATCCATCCCCGGTTTTGATGTCATTTGAGTACTTTCGACACTTGAACGGCAGTTCACTGGTGTTCGCCTTCCTAATTCTTACCTGACGCCTTTACAACGCCTTTTCCATAACGCTCACGACCGGGACTTTTGATCCAAGCCGCTTATGGTGGTTTGCTACCTGCTCCTGCAAGCCGATAGCGAGGGGCCATACCCTCATCTCTTACGCCGCTTGCTGCGGCACACTGATATTCGTACACCACGCTTTGTAGAAGATAAAAGCATATTGATATTGCAATCAGCTACCAAAAAAGTAGCGATGGGCTACATCTACTCATGGACTCTACAGGCATGAAGTTTCTAGGTGAGGGCGAGTGTAAGCGCAAGAAACATGGACCTGAATGTCGTCGCCAATGGCGTAAACTACAATTGGTATAGATGCTAAAACCCCTCAAATACGCGCTATTGAGCTCACAACCAATAATGTCAGTGATTCACAGGTGCTTGGTGATTTACTTGATCAAATTCCACAAGATGAGCGGATTGACTCTGTTTATACCCATAGAGTTTATGACACCAAGCAATGCCGTCAGGTCATTGCAGATCGGCAAGCGCATATGGTGATTCCACCTAGAAAAAATGCGAAACCACGGAAAGATACAAAGAGTAGCTCGCTAGAACGAAATAAATTACTTCGAACAGTTAATCTTGCGAAGCAGTGCTTCTCAGGTAGGACACTATGGAAAAAATGGTCAGGCTATCATCGGCGAAGTTTGGTTGAAACCAAGATGCACTGCATTAAATTATTAGCAGATAAACTCAGTGCAAGGAGCTTTGATAGCCAAGTGAATGAGATTCATGCACGTGTAGCAGTCCTCAACAGATTTACGGAATTAGGTCGACCACTTACCCAAGTTACGCCTTAAATTTGGCTCAATTAGGGGCGCTTTGCATTTCAAATCTTTGTGCAACAAAGCCTTTACACATACTTGATAGTTGGAGATTTATTATCTTTAGTAGAGTTGCAAAAAACATTATCAATTTCAGATAAAGATTTTAGATAGCCACTTAACTTACTGAATAACTAAAAATCCTCAGAATCTTTAATTTATTAAGATGAGTATTTCTCATCTTAAGCTGAATTTATATCGTTTTACTCACTTTCTTATTCACGTTTAAATACAGCCATTCAGAAATTTAGCTTTTTATAAAATTTTTAGGTGGCAATCTCCATGAGTACAGCATTTGAGTGTTCAATTAAACGTATCCGTTTTGATGAGAATTATACACCAGCAGAAAGCACACGTTTAACCACAAACTTTGCCAATTTGGCACGTGGGGAAAGCCGTGAAGAAAACTTGCGTCGTACCCTTGCGATGATCAACAACCGTTTTAATAGCTTGGCAACCGTTGATAACCCGAAAGGTGATCGCTATTCACTTGAGATTGACATCATTTCTGCTGAAATTGATATCGAAGGTAATGGTCAAACTTTCCCATTTATTGAAACACTGAAAAGTGTAGTGATTGACCATAAAACAGGGGAGCGTATTGAAGGCATGATCGGCAATAGCTTCTCATCTTATGTGCGTGATTACGACTTCAGCGTAGTATTGCCTCAATTGGGTTGTGGTGTAGGTGAAAAACCTGAAGATTTTGGAGATCTACATGGTAAATTGTATCAACATTTGGTGAATTCAGATGTATTTAAGGCAGAATTTACCAAGCCACCTGTGATTTGTTTAAGTGTTTCAACCTCTAAAACCTATTACCGTACGGCAAACGTACATCCTATTTTAGGTGAGGAATATACCAATGATGAATATTCACGTACCGATGAATATTTCGCCAAAATGGGCTTACGTGTACGTTACTTCAAACCAGAAGGTGGTAATGCACCATTAGCATTCTATTTCGCTGGCGACTTAGTCCGTGATTATACTGATTTTGAATTGATCAGCGCGATTGCAACCATGGAAAGCTTCCAAAAAATTTATCGTCCTGAAATTTACAACACCAACTCTCCGGCAGGTGTGGAATATCAACCAAGCTTGAGCTATGGCGATTACTCACTGACACGTATCGTTTATGACCGTGTTGAACGTGCTGAGTTAGCGGTTAAGCAAGGTAAATGGACAGAAGAAAACTTCATCAAACCATATCAAGATATTTTAAATGAATGGGCAGCAAACTTTAAGGTCGAAACAGCTGCTTAAGACATCGAATTGACACACAGACTGACGAATTTTAGAGAAAGAAGATTAGACATGGCGCTTACACAACCGAAACTTTTACTCCCAACTTCAACTGCGGGTAGCTTGCCAAAACCGTCTTGGTTAGCTGAACCTGAAAAATTATGGTCTGCATGGAAGCTTGAAGGCGAAGAATTATTAGAAGCTAAACGTGATGCTTTGAAATTATCATTACATGAGCAAGTCACTGCAGGTATCGATATCGTGAGTGATGGTGAGCAAACCCGTCAGCACTTTGTAACCACGTTTATTGAACATCTTGAAGGTGTAGATTTCGAAAAGCGTGAAACCATGCGTATTCGTAATCGTTATGATGCAAGTGTACCTTCAGTTGTGGGTGAAGTTTCTCGTAAAAAAGCAGTGTTTGTAGACGATGCGAAATTTTTACGCAGCCAAACCAGTCAGCCAATTAAATGGGCGTTGCCTGGTCCAATGACCATGATTGATACACTTTTTGACGGACACTACAAGAGTCGTGAAAAACTGGCTTGGGAATTTGCCAAAATTTTGAACCAAGAAGCTTTAGAACTTGAAGCAGCAGGCGTAGACATTATTCAATTTGATGAACCTGCGTTTAACGTATTCTTTGATGAAGTGAATGACTGGGGTGTACCAACCTTAGAACGTGCACTTGAAGGTCTAAAGTGTGAAACTGCAGTTCATATTTGCTATGGTTACGGCATTAAAGCCAATACAGATTGGAAACAAACTTTAGGTAATGAATGGCGTCAATACGAAGAGTCATTCCCGAAACTACAACAATCTAAGCTCGATATTATTTCACTTGAATGCCAAAACTCACGTGTACCAATGGATTTAATCGAATTGATCCGTGGTAAGAAAGTGATGGTGGGTGCAATTGATGTGGCAACCACTCAAGTGGAAACTGCAGAGGAAGTAGCAAATACGCTACGCAAAGCATTGCAATTTGTTGATGCAGATAAACTGTATCCTTCAACTAACTGTGGTATGACACCGCTATCTCGCCAAGTGGCACGTGGCAAACTTGAAGCTTTAAGCGCAGGTGCTGCCATTGTTCGTAAAGAGCTAGAAGCTTAATCAAACGTAGTCTCGTGCGAAGCAGAACAAATCATCGCAAGGTCATTTGTCCAGCTTTATGCGCGAGCACGTGATATGTACATTTGAGATGAAAGAGATGATTGAAGCAACAGACTTTAGAAATGCAATGTCCTTACTCACCACAGCAGTGAATGTTATTACGACTTCGGGTGAAACAGGTATGCATGGATTTACTGCATCTGCCGTATGTAGCGTGACGGATACACCGCCAATGTTATTAGTCTGTATGAATCAATCCTCCCGTTCACATGCCCATTTTGTTGAAAATAAAGTCTTGGCTGTAAACGTACTAAGTACTCAGCATGAACAGCTTTCAAATGCCTTTGCTTCAAGTAAATTCAGTTCTGAACAGCGTTTTCAACTGGGCGAGTGGGGCGGTTTAGAGACAGGCTCGCCGATTCTGCAAAATGCTTTGGTCAGTTTTGACTGTCAGATTGAGAATATTCAGCAAGTGGGTACACACAGTATTTTCATGTGTCGTGTGCTTCAAGTTCAACAAAGCGATCAAGAAGAAAGCTTGGTCTATTTTAACCGTGCTTATCATCAAGTAGGGCAGTTAGAACACGCTTAACTCAATACCTTAATTCTTTCATTTTTTAAAGTTAGTCTATTGTGGAACTTATAACCTTTTTAGTCATCGGTGCTTTTGCTGGTTTTGCAGCAGGGCTGTTTGGTGTCGGCGGTGGTACGATTATTGTACCACTGCTTTTTATTGTCTTTACCCAAATGGGCTATGACCCCGATGTGGTTATGCACCTCGCATTAGGCACGTCTTTGGCAACCATTGTTGTAACCTCGATTAGCTCATTGATGGCGCATCATAAAACTGGTGCTGTGATTTGGCCTGTTTTTAAAAATCTAGCGCCACCTATGGCGATTGGTTGTTTTTTTGGGGCAGGTATTGCTGGTTTGATATCAGGATTACATCTACAAATCATTGTTGGCTTATTTCTGATTTGGGTCGCATATACGATGTTTACAGGTGCCAAAAAAGCAATTGACCCAACGAAAACGTTACCCTCATCAGGTCAACAAGTTGCTGCAGGTAGTGTGATTGGGGTTGCATCAGCAATCTTTGGTATTGGTGGTGGAAGTCTGACGGTTCCATATCTGAATCGCTATGGTGTGGTCATGCAGAAGGCTGAACCGTACCGGGTTTGTCGGAGAGTCAATATTCTGAGATGAGAAGCATTGCTTCGCAAGACGTAGCGAAGCGTAGTGTCCCGATGACAAAATTAAAATATACCCCTGAAATCAGAGAAAGAGCGGTTCAATTATTGATTGAATCTGAAAAAGATTATCCTTCTACTTGGGCTGCGATCACAGCTATTGCTCCCTGAGCAGTATACTGCGCAAGGGTTGTACTCCTGAAACACTACGTGTTTGGTATCAAAAATATTTAGATAAACAAAATCCAGTTAAAGTACAGCAGCTTTCAGACCAAGAACGTATCAAACAACTGGAACGCGAAAATAAAGAACTGCAACGTGCGAATGAAATTCTACGTAAAGCAGCCGCTTTTCTCGCCCAGGCGGAGCTCGACCGCCCACACAAATAATGGTGGATTTCATCCATAACAATAAAGACTTATATGGTGTTGATGCGATTTGTAGGATTTTACCGATCGCAGCTTCAACCTATTACCGGACTCTAGATCTCTGCGATGAGAAGCATTGCTTCGCAAGGGGAACATCGAGCAAAGCGAGATTTACATGACTTGCATCATGCTGAGGAGATTAAACGAATTTGGAAAGAAAGTTCAGGTCGATACGGTGTACGTAAAGTCTGGCAAAAACTGAAACGTGAAGGCTATATTATTGCACGCTGTACTGTTGCTCGATTAATGAAAAAGCTAGGTATACAAGGTGTTTGGCGAGGTAAGAACAAACAAACCACCCGTAACCGAGATGACCAAAAACGGGCAGATGATTTAGTGAAACGTAATTTTACTGCTGATCATCCTGACCAACTGTGGGTCAGTGACTTTACGTATATTCAAACTCATTCAGGCTGGGTATATACCGCCTTTATTATTGATGTGTTCTCACGAGCAATTGTTGGCTGGAAAGTATCTACACGAATGAATACAGATAGGGTGCTCGATGCATTAGAGCAAGCATTGCATGATCGAGGCATGCCAAAGAATGTGATTCATCATTCCGACAGAGGTGTGCAATATCTTTCCATTCGCTATACCAATCGTTTAGAAGCAGCGAATTTACGAGCATCAGTCGGTACGACAGGTGATTCATACGATAATGCTTTGGCTGAAACGGTGAATGGCTTATACAAAACAGAGGTGATTGAATATTTAAAAGCAGATTGGCAAGGTTTAGCAGATGTACAACTTGCGACACTAAACTGGGTAGATTGGTTCAATAAAAAGCGTGTACACAGTGCACTGGGTTATGTATCGCCTTTTGAGTTTGAAGCAATGTACTATGATAAGATTAACCCGTTAGGTCAAGTGGCCTAACTTAAATAAAAAAGTCTCCGACGAACCCGGTACGGTTCAACTTGTGATTTGAATCTGCTGTTTTCAAAATCTGTCTTTCAGCTCGTTATGCAACAAAGCCGAACCGAATTAAAAATAGAAATGTAGTTGAGCTGGTGCTTGCTCATTTCTTTATTTTTAGTAATTGAGGTGAACATACTGTCAGTACATGGTAGTTATAAGTAACATGTAACTTTGTTCGCACAAAGATTTGAGTTATGCCAAGTGATGGATTGATTTGTACTTAAAATTTTAAGCTTATCCACTTGCTTTGCAAGCCACTACACTTTATTTACAATCCTATGTTGTGGAAGTAAGGGATCTTGTACTCGCCCAGTATGTTCAACTTGATTATATCTAAAGGACTATTAGGCATCAATCAAATCAATTTTCCAATTACTCGACTGAATCACCACATTTAAATCACGTAATTTAAGACTAATATCATCAGCTTGTTTTTGTAATGATGAAACTGGAATAACTTTATGCCACTTTATTTCCCGCGTACTATAACGATCAGATTCACGAGATGTATTACTTATTGCTGCAGTTAGGGTTTTGTGCTGTTCTACAAATTCATCACGCAAAGTCAATAAAGCAAGTAAAGAACGACCATCATTTAATTTTGTTAAAGCATTAGTTTCATGAATTGCATAACTTAATTTTTGAAATTCTTGAATTAAAGCAAATACTTGTTTTAGTAGTTCATTTGGATCTTCAGATGGTTTATCACCATCTTGTACCAATACATTTGCATTGATACGTTGTTTTAGTGAAATAATTTTTTTTTGTTGATCACTTCGAAGTAAGAGAGCTTCTGCTAATTTCATTTTTCACCTATTAACCAATTAGAATTAAGTTTTAAGCAGCTAAGTAATTTTACAAATACTATATCCTCATTCTTTAAAAATCAAAAAAATTGATTTTTTATAATTTTCAGAGGTAGAAGTCTTATATTTTGTCATTAGTCGAAGCTCAGAATTAAGCTAAAGGCCTTTTTTCAGATGCAGAATCCTTTATCTGATCCTAGACAGTATTGTGGACATTCGATCCCTCTAAATTCTTACAATATTTTTGTTCAAAGGCTTCAGGACTTAACCAGCCATTTGCAGAATGTATTCTGATTCGATTGTAATAAATCTCGATATAGTCAAACAAGACAGCATTCGCTTCTTTTCGAGTGGCAAACACACTGCCATGGATTACATGACCTTTCAATGTATGAAAGAAGCTTTCAGTCACTGCATTGTCCCAACATGAGCAGTGTACTGCGCAAGACTGCGTGACATACTTTGAATACAGTTATTCGTCAATAATAGCGCTCTAAAAGCACGACTACAGTACTGACTGCCTTGGTCAGAATGAACCATAACTCCTGTTGAATAAGCTTTTCATGCGCCAAGGTTGGTCCGAAACCATGCAGTTGATCAGAAACAATATTGAGGCACTTGAGTCTGAGTTCTTCAGAAAGCCTGGAATTGCTGGTTTGGCCACGACCCGTATGGGCTAATGCAGCTGGACCTTGAACTTTGTATTTCTGCAGTAAGCGTCTGACCTGACATTCTGAAATATGAAGTAGAAGTAGCTGAGCAGCCTGGGATTGAGTTATGCGTTGATCGCAGATTTCCTGCAAAACCGACAATCGTTTAAGTTCTTTATCCGACATAGTGATCAGCATCTATATTTTATATCCCGTCCATGGTGATAAAAACCATCATAAACCAGACATTTTTATTGGTGAGAATATAGACACTTTAAATGGGTTCTAACAAGTCGACTTCGCATAACAACCATTATGTTAAATGGAGATTTATTTCAAACATTATTCAACTAAAATATGCCTAAAAAATTAGATATTTTTCAAACTTTGGTTTGAAAAATCCATTTAAAATTAATTAAGCTGTTGTAATTTTTCATATAAATAATCAATAAATAATCTAACTCTCTTAGGTATATAATTTTTTTTGTAATAGACAGCATGGATTTTTTGCTCATGAATTTTTATTTCATCTTCAAATAAAGCAATTAATTTACCTTCGTTTATATCCTTTAAAATTAAAAATTCAGAGAGACAAGCGATTCCTACGCCTTGTAAAGCAAGTTGACGAACACTTTCGCCATTAGAAGCTGTAATAGATGGTGAAGTTTTATATAGTTGATCATTTATATAAATTGGCCAATTATTTAAATGCAAAGGATGGCTAAATCCTAATAATCTATGTTGATTTAACTCAATAATAGATTTTGGTAAGTTATTTTTTTTGAGATATTCAGCGCTAGCAACGATATACAAACGACTTTTATATAATAATTTTGCATAGAGACTTGAATCTTCTAGATCACCAAATCGTATAGCAACATCTATTTTATGCTCTAATAAATCAATTACATGATCATGACTAGTTAGTTCAATACTGATCTTTGGATATCGTTCTATAAACTCTGGTATTAATGGAATAATTACATGCAATACAAACGGTGTTGCTGAATCTATTTTAATTAAGCCTGTAGGTTCAGTACCTGGATTAATTAACAACTCTTCAGCTTCATTCAAATCAGAAAGTAATTTTCTTGCTCTTTCTAAAAAAATTTTTCCATCATAGGTAAGGTTAAGGCTACGGGTTGTACGTTCGATTAATTTAACATTTAATTTTTTTTCGAGGCGTTGTAATGTGCGACTGATAGCAGATGTTGTTTGATTTAATTGTTCTGCTGTTTTCACTATAGAGCCACAATCAGCGATCGTAACAAATACTAAAAGTTCATCAAATGTAGATTTCATATCTAAGTAAATCATTAATAAAAAATAATTTTTAATTATATATCAATTTTAATTATTAACAATTAATCAATAATGTTTTGTTAATAATTGCATTTATGTTGATGGATCTTAAATTTATATTGTACTTCTCTATTTAATTTGGGATGAAGATGAATAATATTTTAATTATCAATGGTGCTAAAACTTTTGCCCATTCTAATGGTGAATTGAATGATACCTTGACAATTTTAGCAGAAGAAGTATTAACCGAATTAGGTCATAAAGTTAAAGTTACGCGTGCTGATAGTGCTTTTGATCCAAAAGAGGAGGTAAAAAAATATCTTTGGGCTGATGCTATTATTTATCAAATGCCAGGCTGGTGGATGGGTGCACCATGGACAGTAAAAAAATATATTGATGATGTATTTACTGAAGGTCATGGTCATATATACGCAAATGATGGTCGTTCACGTTCGGATACTTCTAAAAAATATGGTTCGGGAGGTTTAATGCATGGCAAAAAATTTATGCTGTCATTAACTTGGAATGCACCTGCTGAAGCATTCACTGATCCAAAACAATTTTTTGAGGGGAGAGGTGTAGATGGGGTTTATTTGCCTTTTCGAAAAGCCAATGAGTGAACCGTACCGGGTTTGTCGGAGAGTCAATATTCTGAGAGACTATCCCGATGACAAAATTAAAATATACCCCTGAAATCAGAGAAAGAGCGGTTCAATTATTGATTGAATCTGAAAAAGATTATCCTTCTACTTGGGCTGCAATCACAGCAATTGCGCCTAAGATTGGTTGTACTCCTGAAACACTTCGTGCCTGGCATCAAAAGCATTTAGATCAGCAAAATCCTATTAAAGTACAACAGATATCTGATCAAGAAAAAATGAAGCAAATGGAACGTGAAATTAAAGAATTAAAGCGTGCCAATGAAATTCTACGTAAAGCAGCCGCTTTTTTCGCCCAGGCGGAGCTCGACCGCCCACACAAATAATGGTGGATTTCATCCATAACAATAAAGACTTATATGGTGTTGATGCGATTTGTAGGATTTTACCGATCGCAGCTTCAACCTATTACCGGACTCTAGATCTCTGCGAAAATCCAGAACATCGAGCAAAGCGAGATTTACATGATGAGCATCATGCTGAACAAATTAAACGAATTTGGAAGGAAAGTTCAGGTCGATATGGTGTACGTAAAGTCTGGCAAAAACTGAAACGTGAAGGCTATATTATTGCACGCTGTACTGTTGCTCGATTGATGAAAAAGCTAGGTATACAAGGTGTTTGGCGAGGTAAGAACAAACAAACCACCCGTAGCCGAGATGACCAAAAACGAGCAGATGATTTAGTGAAACGTAATTTTAGTGCTGATCGACCTGACCAATTATGGGTCAGTGACTTTACGTATATTCAAACTCATTCAGGCTGGGTCTATACCGCCTTTATTATTGATGTGTTCTCACGAGCAATTGTTGGATGGAAAGTATCTACACGGATGAATACAGATATGGTACTCGATGCACTTGAGCAAGCATTGCACGATCGAGGCATGCCAAAGAATGTGATTCATCATTCCGATAGAGGTGTTCAATATCTTTCTATTCGCTATACCAATCGTTTAGAAGCTGCAAATTTACGAGCATCAGTCGGTACAACTGGTGATTCATACGATAATGCTTTGGCTGAAACGGTGAATGGCTTATACAAAACAGAGGTGATTGAATATTTAAAAGCAGATTGGCAAGGTTTAGCAGATGTACAACTTGCGACACTAAACTGGGTAGATTGGTTCAATAAAAAGCGTGTACACAGTGCACTGGGTTATGTATCGCCTTTTGAGTTTGAAGCAATGTACTATGATAAGATTAACCCGTTAGGTCAGGTGGCCTAACTTAAATAAAAAAGTCTCCGACAAACCCGGTACGGTTCAGAGTTTCTTGGTATGCAAAGCATGTCAACATTTATTGCTCATGACGTCATCAAAGCACCAAACGTACCACAAATAAAAGATGACTATCGCCAACATTTGATCCGTAATTTTCCTGCATCAGTGATATAGAGGTAAATGATGTTAACAATTATTGCTGAAATTAAAATAGAACCCGGTTCAGAGCATCTGCAACATGTAATCAATTCATTCAAGGAGATCACACCAACAGTGCTTGAAGAAGATGGTTGTTTTGGTTACGAATTACTTATTAATCATGAGAGTCATGCGTCTTATCAGGCGCCATTGAAAAATACAGTCGTTATGTTGAAAAAATGGAAAAGTATCAAGCATTTAGATTCCCACCTTGCAACCGTACATATGCAAGAACATCACTTTAAGATAAAAGATGATGTTCTTGGTGTTGATATCCGAATTTTAGAGAATGGATTTTAATCAAATTATTATATTCATTTATGAGTTTCTCTAAAATTAACATAATACACGTTATACGAATCTAAAATGTTAGAACCCATTTAAAGTGTCTATATTCTCACCAATAAAAATGTCGGTGGTGTATCAAAAAGTATGCTAAAAAAAAGCAGGTTGAATTTTGATAAAATAGAGAAATGCAAATAACTCTAGAAATCAAATGTCCAACCTGCCTCAGTGACAGTATAAAGAAAAATGGCATCAAAGTAGATGGGAAACAAAACTACCAATGCAAAGACTGCAAACGTCAGTTTATTGGTGACCATGCTCTGAGCTATCTAGGATGTAATTCTGGCATTACTCGTAAAATATTACAGTTAATGGTCAGAGGCAGCGGTATACGAGATATCGCTGAAGTTGAGCGCATTAGTATCGGTAAAGTCTTACGGACTTTAACTGAATCGGCCTATCAAATTCAGCCTAAACAAAGTCATTATGAATCTCTCGAAGTAGATGAATTCTGGACTTTTGTTGGAAATAAAAATAATAAACAATGGCTTATTTACGCCTACCATCGAGAAACAGGTGAGATTGTTGCTTATGTTTGGGGTAAGAGAGATTTAGCTACAGTCCAAAGGTTGAAGACAAAGCTTAAACAATTAGGTATTCACTACACCCGAATTGCAAGTGATCATTGGGATAGTTTCATCACTGCTTTTAAAAACTGCAAGCAAAGTATTGGTAAGTTTTTTACTGTAGGAATTGAAGGTAATAATTGCAAAATAAGGCATCGAATAAGGCGTGGTTTTAGAAGAAGTTGTAATTTCTCCAAAAAGCTTGAAAACCATTTTAAAGCCTTCGACTTAACCTTCTTTTACATCAATAATGGCTTCATTTAATGTCAGCATACTTTTTAAAACACCACCAAAAACTCTACTATAGCATTTTACAAGTCAATCTCTTGCTTAAAACCCTACTTATTCCATGGAATAAAAGCAGACAAGATAAAGATCAGCCTTGTTCCAAAAGCTGTTTCAGTACAATCACATGGTTATAATCTATGCTCTTGGCTGCAGTAATTAAAGTGACTTGTTCCTGCTCAGCGATCTTCCGAATTTGCTGCAATGTCTTGGCTTGCTGAACAAGTTCCGCTGTATAGCGCTGTTGAAATATCTCCCAATGTTCAGGATCCTGCGCGTACCATTTGCGCAGTTCAGTCGAGGGCGTGATTTCCTTGGGCCACATATCAATTTGAGCATCCTGCTTTTTGATGCCTCTGGGCCAAAGTCGATCGACCAGAATCCGTTTACCATCTGACGCTAAAACTTCGGCATAGGCACGCTTGATTTGAATTTGCATGGGTCATCTATTTATTGATCTGGAATTTCGGCATTGACCAATAAAGTCAGCAATTGCAAGGATTCCTGCCATCCCAGATAACAGGCCTCTGCCGGAATCACATCTGGAATACCCGATTGGGTGATATGCACTTCCGTGCCCACAAAAACCGGGTGGAGCTGAATCGTGACGTCAATTTGACCGGGTAAGTTTGGGTCGTCGAACTGGTCGGTATAGCGCAACAACTGGTTAGGCATAATTTCATGATAGGTTCCGCCAAAAGACTGGCTGGTACCGGTGGTAAAATTGCTAAAGGACATTTTATAGCTGCCTCCCACTTTCGCATCAAGATGATGGACTTTGGCGGTAAAACCATGCGGCGCCATCCATTTCACCAAGGCATCAGGATCTGTAAAGGCTCTAAACACCCGTTCTGGGGGTGCAGTGAATACACGGTGAAGTTTGACTGTACTGGGCATTTGTTTTTCTCACTTTTTGTTGTTTTGTGTGCTTAAGTCTACTGCTGTTGATTCCTGGCTCTGTATGGCTTTGGTATGACATTCAGAGTGGATTTTCACTGCATTTAGCTCTACTGAAAAATGCTCAACAGCTTCCAGAATATTTCTACATTAAAAACAGCTGTGCTCAAGCAGATAGCTTTAATTTAATTCTGGCATCCGAACATAAACCCCTTAATCCGGCATGTCATCAATCTGATGCGGTTCTGTACGCGGCTGGGTATTCATGCGATGCCTAAAAGACGATGAACGTTCATATGCCTGCATACGCACCCGCATAATGGAACCCAATGGCTGATGTTCTGTCACGCCATGCCAAGGGTTAAAAGACAGCACGTCATCGGAATACACCCGACGTGCCGGACTGAAAGTATCCTGTTGGGGAAAGTGCAAATGACCAATGACCTGATGCGGTGATTCCTGTTCTTTCCACAGCACAGCCGCATCCTCGACGGGCATAGTCCTCAAATCGGTACATAGCTGCGCACGAATCACATAATCTGCCGTATACTTCTGAAAGAAATCCCGGACGATGTCACGAATAGCGGAATCATCATTGATTTGCATCTGGATACCGGTGAGTTTCTTCACCGAGTCAGATTCGGGTGCGACACTGATTTTGGCAATATAATCGCCATAACGAAGCGCTGCCATACTATGATAGGTTTCGCCCAATACATGATGCTGGCTACGCGCCAGACCTTTTAAGCTTGCAGGTGCGGGAAAGCCTGCGCGATTTACCAGATAATCTACGCCGCGCATCACCTGACGCAAGCTACGCATAACCGGTTCAGGCGCCTGTTCTGCTTCCGTAATAAAAGGCAGCATTTGCTTATATTTACGCACTGTTCCAAAAGTCAGCACCGGAATATTGACCATCAGAAAATCCTGATGATGACCATCGCTTGGATCATTCGGCAATAAGCGCTGTCCCGGCACATTTAAAATTTTAAGGGCGAAACCATGCGGAGCCGGAGTTTTATCGCTATGCAGATCGCCGGGCGCAGCCGATAGACGTACCATCACGTCATAATAGCCCGGATGAGCAAAAATCCCTTGAGCCAAATGAGCCGGCAAATTTTCAGGAACGGTCAAAATGCCTTTTAAGAAACCATGGGATTTTGCATGTGCATCACGAACCGCATGACGGTGCCGGTCAAAAACCTGGTTATTGGTCTGTGCCATCTGTTCTGTAATATGCAGAATATCCTCTTCTTCATTTTCCTGTTTTTGCTCTACTTCGGGACGATAGTTCACATAATTCGCACTCATACTTGCTTCCTTTTGATTTTTTGAATATGGATCAATTGCACTGAATTTTTTGTATTAATCTAACAAGGAGTTCGCTTTACAAGTTAATTCATTGGTTAATGCTTTGAGGGTCTTTGGTAAATACGACATGCAGACCGAGTCAAAGACCGATGAGGTGAAAAAATAGAGCACGTCAAAAATTGAAAAGTGATTTAACTTTGCAAGTTTCATGCTTATGCTTCGTCGGGAGATCCAGCTCATTTTCCAGGAAGATGAGTTTTGTTTTCGCTTTTAGCCTTTTTTTAGCTTAAAAAATCCTGAAGAGAGCCACCCTTGGCTTGTTGTAACTTGGCAATTTCCTCTAGCTTTTGGGTTTGCGCCTTGTCACTCGTCAGTGTCTGAATTAAATCGTCTGCAAGCTGGTTTAATAACACCAGATCATCTTCGCTCATCTGCCGAATTTGCTTATCCAGAACACAAAAGCTGCCTAACACCAGACCTTGTTTAGTACGTAAAGGTACACCGGCATAAAATTTGATTTTATTTCTGTTTAACTCCGGGTTATGGGTAAAACGCGGATCTCGGTCTATATCCTCAATAATCAGTGCTTCATTCTGATGAACCAGATGGGTACAAATGGATTCTTCCCGGGGAATGCGTGCCTCTATCGGATTTTGATTTTCATCTGCCAGCGGGCTGGCTGGGGTATTCACCCATTTTTCATCAACCAGGGAAATTTGCGCATATTTCACGTTAAATGCCTGGCAGGCTTCTTCAATATACTGCTGATAAATCAGTAAAGTTTCAGGTTGAAGCAATTGCAGTTCATGCAAGGCCGCCAAACGTTCCGGTTCATTTTCCGCAAGCAATTCACGTGCAGGATTTTTACCTTGTTGTAGCATCAGCGCATCAATGCTCAGCATCAATTCATTCACCGTGGATACCACGGCATCCGGTTGAAAACGGTTTTGAATCTCGTCCCGCAATTCATCGCTGACATTGCCCCAGGTGGCAAAAATAATTTTAATATTCGGCAGACGTTTACGGATGCGATGATTCAACAAGCGAATTTGTGCCAAAGGCTGCCGATAAAACATGGAAATGCAAAGCATCTGAGTATTTTCTGGCAAGGATTCAAGCACATCCATTTTTGATTGAATCAGTACTTCATTATGGCTTTGCGCGGCAATTTTTCTTAAGTTTAAACCATGGGCCAACATGGAAGATGCCCATACATCAATTTCCCAACGCGCCCCCAAGCACACCACTTGCGCAGGACCAGCTGTATTTGGAGCTGGGTACTTTTGCTGGAAATCATGATTAAACAACTTTAAGCCCTGATGCATTCTTAAACGGTGCTCGGCACTGGCTTCGGTACTATGTCCTTGCGAAAACAAACGAATGGCGGGAATGGCAACGTCGTCATAAAAGGCATTGACCTTACGAACGACGACTTCCTCACTGGGCTTTTTCGGCAATTTCTGTTGAATATAATCCTGGGCAACTTCAAGGGCATCCTCTACTTCATCGGCAACCAGGCGCTGGTAAAAGCGTTCCGGTGGCGTCAGTACCGGTTCGCTACCAATCAGGGTTTTGATAAATCCCAATGCCGGAATATAGTGAGCCAATACCAATAAACACGCCGTCAATGGCGTCGAGAGAATCAGTCCAGCAGCCCCCCATAGCGTAGTCCAGAATGTCGCCGCAAGAATAATCGCCAAAGTGGAAAGACCGGTACTTTCGCCATACAACCACGGTTCAATCACATTGTTACTAATCAGCTCGAGTAACAGAATCAGCCCAATGGTCCAGAGCACCATATTCCAGCCCGGATCAACCGCAAATGCCAAGGTAATGGGAAATAAGGCCGAGATCATGGGCCCGACATAGGGTAAAAAGCGCATTCCGATCGCGACAATTCCCCACATAATCGCAGCAGGCACACCAATCAGCCATAAGCCCACCGCCATGGGAATACCGAAAGTGACATTCACCAACAACTGCATCCGCAAATAGGTTCCAATCCGGTCTGCGGCATCATCCAGTGCATCTGTACCGACGTTTAAATTGCCGCCCAGCAATTTCAACAAACGGTCATGCAAGTCTTTGCGACTGAGTAAAATCAGTACCACAAACAGAAAAACAATCCCGACTGTGGCCAAGGGATGAAAGATCCTCGCGCCCCACTGCATTGCCGTTTCAGTGGTACTGGCTTGCTGCCCAACCACCTGCACCTGCTGCACCCCCTGGGTTTGTTCAACTGGAGTCACGTCCTATATCGAACTTTCTACCGTATCAATGGTCGTGATGGCGCCGTCCCATACACTCGGCCCAGAAGTAAAACTTTTGGTGGTGTTTCAAAAAGTATGCTGAAAAAAAGCAGGTTGGATTTTGATAAAATAGAGAAATGCGAATAACTCTAGAAATCAAGTGTCCAGCCTGCCTAAGTGACAGTATAAAGAAAAATGGCACAAAAGTAGATGGTAAGCAAAATTACCAATGTAAAATATGCAGACGTCAATTTATTGGTGATCATGCTCTCAGTTATCAAGGCTGTCACTCAGGTATCAAAACCAAAATATTACACCTCATGGTGCGAGGCAGTGGTGTCAGGGATATAGCAGAAATTGAAAGAGTAAGTATCGGTAAAGTTCTACGGACACTTAGCCAATCAAAATATCAACTTCGAGCACAGCAAAGTCATTATGAAACCCTTGAAGTAGATGAGTTTTGGACTTTTGTTGGTCATAAGCAAAATAAACAATGGCTAATTTATGCCTATCATCGAGAAACAGGTGAAATTGTTGCTTATGTATGGGGTAACCGAGATTTAGCCACTGCAAAACGACTTAAATTAAAATTGAAGCAGTTAGGTGTAAGCTATACATGTATATCAAGTGACCATTGGGATAGCTTTGTTACGACCTTTAAAGAATGCAAACAGTTGATTGGTAAATTTTTCACTGTGGGTATAGAAGGCAATAATTGTCGGTTACGGCATCGAATCAGGCGAGGCTTTAGGAGAAGCTGCAACTTCTCCAAAAAGCTTGAAAATCATTTCAAAGCCTTTGATTTAGTGTTCTTTTATATCAATAATGGATTCGTTTAATGCCAGCATACTTTTTGAAACACCACCAAAATGTCTAGTTTATGATGGTTTTCACCATCATGGACTGGATATAAATATAGATGCTGATCACTATGTCTGACAAAGAAATTCAACGTCTTGCAGTTCTGCAAGACGTTCGAGATCATCGTATTACACAAGTCCGTGCTGCTGAAATCCTTAATCTTTCAACCCGTCAAATTACCCGGTTATTACAGAAGCTCAATCAAGATGGTGTTTCAAGTATGGCGCATGCCAGTCGTGGTCAACCGGGCCATCATCGCCATGACGATTTATTAAAATCAAAATGTCTTTCCATTATTTCTGAACATCTGCTGGGATTTGGACCTACCTTGGCCCATGAGAAGCTCAGCAGCATGTTTGACCTGAATATCCCGGTAGAAACGCTTCGGCGCTGGATGACTGCAAATGACCTCTGGATTCCACGATCCAAGCGCCTTAAACGTCCATATCAGCCACGTTATAACCGGGATTGCTTCGGTGAGCTAATCCAGATTGATGGCTCATATCATGACTGGTTCGAAGGACGCGCTGCTAAGTGCTGCTTGCTGGTTTATATCGATGATGCCACTGGAAAGCTGTTGCATCTGCGCTTCTGTGAGGCGGAAACGACCTTCGACTATATGCTTTCAACCCGAGCCTACATTGAACAATACGGTAAGCCTCTGGCCTTTTATAGCGATATAATTTTCAAATGAAGAAGCCTACACACAAAATCTACCGCACAACCAATTGGCCCGCATATAACCGAGCACTCATGAGTCGCGGAAATATTGCCATTTGGTTTGATCCTGCTACGCAATGGTATGCGCCATCAAAAGGCAAACAAGGGCGAAATCAAACCTACTCCGACGCAGCCATCCAATGCTGCTTAATGATTAAATCCTTATTCCGTCTGTCTTTACGTAT
>NZ_KB850178.1:34944-35587 GCF_000369745.1 Acinetobacter sp. CIP 64.7
CGTTTAGGCAGGACACTATGGAAAAAATGGTCAGGCTATCATCGGCGAAGTTGGTTGAAACTAAGATGCACTGCATTAAATTATTAGGAGATAAACTCAGCGCAAGGAGTTTTGATAGCCAAGTGAATGAAATTCATGCACGTGTAGCAGTCCTCAACAGATTTACGGAATCAGGTCGACCATTTACCCAAGTTACGCCTTAAATTTGGCTCAATTAGGGGCGCTTTGCATTTCAAATCTTTGTGCAACAAAGCCCTTTGAAAGCGTAAAACTTTCATTGAGAACAACAATGGGTATAGACAGGGACAGTACGAGTTGAGGTGAAACAATAATATTAGTTGTTTTTTAGTTGAACCTTTTTTTGTCAATCGAATTGTTTTTAGTTCAAACATGATGAAGTTTATGAATTAAAATTTAATTCAACATATCATATTTATCTAATTAAAGGATAGTACTTTAACTTATTGAAATCAGGTGAGTGTAAGGGATATATGAAGTTATTGTTTGGTATACTTCGCTTAACATAATCAATATTATACGAAATCAGTTTGTTAGAACCCATTTAAAGTGTCTATATTCTCACCAATAAAAATGTCTGGTTTATGATGGTTTTTATCACCATGGACTGGATATAAAATATAGA
>NZ_KB850178.1:35837-108872 GCF_000369745.1 Acinetobacter sp. CIP 64.7
GTTTATATCGATGACGCCACTGGAAAGCTGTTGCATCTGCGCTTTTGTGAGGCTGAAACGACCTTTGATTATGGCTTTGTTGCACAAAGATTTGAAATGCAAAGCGCCCCTAATTGAGCCAAATTTAAGGCGTAACTTGGGTAAGTGGTCGACCTAATTCCGTAAATCTGTTAAGGACTGCTACACGTGCATGGATCTCATTCACTTGGCTATCAAAACTCCTTGCACTGAGTTTATCTCCTAATAATTTGATGCAATGCATCTTAGTTTCAACCAAACTTCGCCGATGATAGCCTGACCATTTTTTCCATAGTGTCCTGCCTAAACGTTTAATTGTTCGAAGTAAGTCATTTCGCTCTAGCGAGCTACTCTTTGTATCTTTCCATGGTTTCGCATTTTTTCTAGGTGGAATCACCGCATGCGCTTGCCGATCTGCAATGACCTGACGGCATTGCTTGGTGTCATAAGCTCCATCGGTATAAACAGAGTTAATCCGCTCATCTTGTGGAATCTGATTAAGTAAATCACCAAGCACCTGTGAATCACTGACATTATTGGTTGTAAGCTGAACTGCTCGTATTTGTAGGGTTTTAGCATCTATACCAATATGAAGTTTACGCCATTGGCGACGATATTCAGGTCCATGTTTCTTGCGTTTCCATTCGCCCTCACCTAGAAACTTCATGCCTGTAGAGTCCATGAGTAGATGCAGCCCATCTCTACTTTTTTGGTAGCTGATTACAATATCAATATGCTTTTGTCTTCTACAAAGCGTACTGTACGAATATCACTGATATTCGGGGCTGCTCAGCCGCAAAGTTTAATCAGACTTTGCACAAAGCCAGTGACCATACGTAAAGACAGACGGAATAAGGATTTAATCATTAAGCAGCATTGGATGGCTGCGTCGGAGTAGGTTTGATTTCGCCCTTGTTTGCCTTTTGATGGCGCATACCATTGCGTAGCAGGATCAAACCAAATGGCAATATTTCCGCGACTCATGAGTGCTCGGTTATATGCGGGCCAATTGGTTGTGCGGTAGATTTTGTGTGTAGGCTTCTTCATTTGAAAATTATATCGCTGAAAAAGCCGTTACAGATAGGTTTGTGCAACAAAGCCCTTAGTTGAAAAAAATTTTAGATTTCATGCTCACACACCACCTAAAACAAAAAATATCTGATTGATTTTACAGGCTTTTAATTTAAGGTTTTATTCTACCCACTCGCAATATCAATGTTTAGTATCACGACTCACTAACTCATTAACTAAATATGGAGCAGTACGGCTATCTTGATTTTCTGTTATTTGTTTTGGTGTTCCTGCCACAACAATATTCCCACCAGCATTTCCAGCACCTGGTCCCACATCAATCACCCAATCTGCTTGTGCAACGGCACGCATATCATGCTCAATCATAACCACGGTATTACCCGCATCGACTAATCGCTGCAATTGAACTAACAATCGATCTACATCTGATGGATGCAAACCTGTAGTTGGCTCATCAAGTATATACAGTGTATTTCCACGCTGATTGCGTTGCAGCTCGGTCGCCAATTTAATACGTTGCGCTTCTCCACCAGATAGTTCAGTCGCTGGTTGCCCTAAACGTAAATAACCAAGGCCAATTTCCTTTAATAATTGTAGTGAACGAGCAATCGAGACCTCTCCATCAAAAAAATCACGTGCTTCATTGACGGTCATTCCTAATACTTCAGCAATATTACGTCCATTCCAGCGAATTTTCAGAGTGTCATCATTATATCGAGCACCATGACATGTCGGACAAGGGGCATATACACTTGGCATAAACAATAATTCTACACTGACAAAGCCTTCACCTTCACAAGTTTCACATCGCCCTTTAGCCACATTAAACGAAAAACGTCCAGCATCATAATGAGCTTGGCGAGCTTCAGGAGTCCCAGCAAATAACTTTCTAACATGATCAAATAAACCCGTATAAGTTGCCAGATTAGAACGTGGAGTACGGCCAATTGGTTTTTGATCAACCTGTACCAGACGCTGTATAGCCTCCACATCACCAGCCAGAGAACCCTGTGTAACCTCGGTAACCAACATTCCTTCATTTAACGGATTATTTTCATTATTGTTTTCAGTTTCAGATTCATTGCCTAAATATGAAAGTACTAACTCGGGTAAAGCTTGAGAAACGAGACTAGATTTACCTGAACCTGAAATACCTGTAACTGCTGTAAGTACACCAAGAGGTATACGAGCATCAATATTATGCAGGTTATGTCGGTAAATATTGTTAAGTTCAAGCCAACCAGAGGGTGTACGTCCATAACTTTGAGTAACTGGGATTTTATTAAATAAATAACTTGCAGTACGTGAAGCTGAAATCTCACTTAAACCCTGAGGTACTCCACTATATAAAATATTACCACCTTGCTCTCCTGCATCTGGTCCAACATCCACTAACCATTGAGCACGACGCATGAGCTCTAAATCATGCTCTACAACAAATACGGAGTTTCCAGCGTCTCTTAATTTATCGAGAGAATCATATAATGACTGACTATCTGAAGGATGTAATCCAGCAGACGGTTCATCCAGTACATAAACTACACCAAATAGCATAGAACTTAATTGTGTTGCTAAACGCAAACGTTGTAACTCTCCCGCTGAAAGAGTCGGTGTGGCTCTATCTAATGTTAGATAACCAAGACCTAACTGGCGTAATTGATTTAAACGCCCCACCACACCATTTGCTAAACGCTGGGCAGCAATTTTCTTTTCATCTGAAAGTGCTGACGTACGTCTTACATCTGGAGATACAGAATGCACTGCTCTACCTGTTGTTGCTCGTTCGGATCTATCAAGTTGGGTTACTTTATTATTAGTCTTTTCTCCAGCATCATGAGCGTCGAAATTGCCAAGAACAATGGGCTCAAGCAGGCAAGTTAACTTATCCAAAGAAAGTTGCATAAACTCACCAATATCTACTCCAGCAAAGGTAATAGATAAGGCTTCTGGTTTAAGGCGTTTACCATGACAGGAAGGGCATATTTTTCCTTCCATAAAACGTGAAACACGTTTTTTCATCAACGTACTTTGGGTATTAGCAAAAGTATGAAGGACATAGCGACGAGCACCAGTGAAAGTGCCCATATAGCTGGGTTCTAGTTTACGTTTAAGTGCAGATTGAGTCTCAGCGGGGCTTAAACCAGCATAGACAGGAACTGTTGGGGTTTCTTCAGTAAATAAAATCCAGTCTCTATCCGATTGCGGTAAATCTTTCCATGGTCGATCAACATCATACCCTAGGGTTACTAGGATATCGCGTAAGTTTTGCCCGTGCCAAGCAGGTGGCCATGATGCGATAGCTCTCTCACGAATACTGAGTGTTGGGTCAGGAACCATTGTCGATTCTGTAACTTCATAAATGTGACCTAAACCATGACAGGTAGGACAAGCACCTTGAAGAGTGTTCGGTGAAAAGTCCTCGGCATATAACATTGGCTGATCGGCAGGATATGCACCAGCACGCGAATAAATCATTCGCACGAGACTTGATAAAGTTGTTACACTTCCAACAGAAGAACGGGTATTACTTGCACCACGTTGTTGTTGCAATGCTACTGCTGGTGGTAGACCATCAATAGCATCAACATCTGGTACTCCGGCCTGATCTATTAAGCGTCTTGCATAAGGTGCAACAGATTCGAAATATCTTCTTTGTGCTTCAGCAAAAATAGTTCCAAAAGCAAGTGATGATTTTCCTGAACCCGATACACCTGAGAAAACAACAAGTGCATTTCTTGGGATAGAAACATCTACATCCTTAAGGTTATGCTCACGTGCACCTCGAACTTCAATACAATTATTAGATAAAGTAATGTTATTGTGTTCACCAAAAGAATGTATTTTCATGTTTCTACAAGCCTGTAAATTATTTTGTGTAAGTCTCATTTTTTATAAATGATCTTTTAATCGATCATCGAACTGAATCGTAAACCAATTCATTGCTAAACGCCAATTTTGAATTGGCATGGTCCATTTTTTAGCAGCATTTGAAGTTGCTAAATAAATGACCTTTTTCACTGAATCATCAGAAGAGAAGATCTTTCTCTTTTTAGTTGAATGGCGGATCACGCTATTCAATGATTCAATTGCATTTGTTGTATAAATCGCATGACGTATTTCAGCAGGATAGCTAAAGATCGTTCGGATATTTTCCCAATTTGCCCGCCAGGATTCTCCAATTTTTGGATACTGAACCGTACCGGGTTTGTCGGAGACCAACTTTCCTGCGATGAGAAGCGCATCGCTTCGCAAGGGAACATCGAGCAAAACGAGATCTACATGATTTTCATCATGCTAAGCAAATCAAACGAATTTGGAAAGAAAGTTCGGGCCGGTATGGCGTTCGTAAAGTCTGGCAACAACTGCAACGAGAAGTTATGTTATTGCGCGCTATACAGTTCTCGATTGATGCAAAATCTTGAAATACAAGGTGTATGGCGTGGTAAGAATACAGATATGGTGCTTGATGCGCTGAGTTATGTGTCGTCTTTTGAGCTTGAAGCAATGTACGATTATAAGATTAACCCGTTAGGTCAGGTGGCCTAACTTAAATAAAAGTCTCCGACAAACCCGGTACGGTTCATTGCAGATCGGCAAGGGCATGCGGTGATTCCACCTAGAAAAAATGCGAAACCATGGAAAGATACAAAGAGTAGCTCGCTAGAACGAAATGAATTACTTCGAACAGTTAAACGTTTAGGCAGGACACTATGGAAAAAATGGTCAGGCTATCATCGGCGAAGTTGGTTGAAACTAAGATGCACTGCATTAAATTATTAGGAGATAAAATCAGTGCAAGGAGTTTTGATAGCCAAGTGAATGAGATCCATGCACGTGTAGCAGTCCTTAACAGATTTACGGAATTAGGTCGACCACTTACCCAAGTTACGCCTTAAATTTGGCTCAATTAGGGGCGCTTTGCATTTCAAATCTTTGTGCAACAAAGCCGATCGAAATGATAAAGTCATAAATTGCTTTTCAAAAAAAAAGAAACTAATATGTTTCTTACAGAACCTAAAAGCAATAAATGCATCTACAATGAATAAGTCTTTACTTCAGCAAATCAAAAAAAGACGAACCCAATTGGGCTTAAAGCAAGTTGATATGCAATCCCGTACAGGCATTTCAAGACAGCAGTACCAAAAACTGGAAAGTCAGGGCAACCCTCGATTAGAGACCTTAGAAATTATAGCGGCAGGATTAAATGCTCAACTGATGCTCATCCCTGATGATAAGGTTCATTTGATCAGACAATTATTGAATGATGAAATTAAAGTCACTATTGAAGATCAGGATGACTTAATGACTAACCCATGGAAGGGTCTTCTCGGAGGAGAGGAACCATGAATACTGTTGCCGTCCTGAAATTAACATTACATCACGGTATCGTTGGATACTTGGCAGGATTTCAGAGCGGAAAAAATATTCTGGTTTTTACAGATTCTTTCCGCTCTGATCAGCAACGCCCGACCTTGAGCCTGCTGACTTCCCCCTTGTATCCTCAAGTGGATAAAATTTTAGAAAAGACCTATGTTACACATCAGCGTTTACATCCCTTGCTATCAAACTTGCTACCAGAAGGTGCATTACGCGAACTGATTGCACAAAGCCTCAAAGTACATATAGACAATGAATTTCAGTTATTGGCAGCTTTAGGTCATGATTTACCTGGAGCACTCATTGCGACTCCATTAGATCCAGAAGAAATTCCAGATGAAATAAAATTCAAATTGCAGATCTCTAATCCAGATCAGATCTTAAAGCAAGAGATCCGAACAGATAATAAGTTTTCCTTGGCCGGCGTCCAAATGAAGTTTTCCATGAAAGCCAAAGATGGGCGTTTTACACTAGTCCAGGCAACGGAATCGTCTCTACTCGGGGACTGGATTGTCAAAACTCCTTCTTCCAGACATGCTTTTGTTCCGCTAAATGAATATTCTATGATGAGCCTTGCAAAAATGGTCGGAATAGATGTCCCTGAGATTCGCTTGGTGGATATGGCACTCTTACAAGACCTTCCACCATTAAATTTACCCCAAGAGGAATATGCTTTTGCAATCAAAAGATTTGATAGACAGAATACTGCTGATACTACAGAGCTTATTCACATCGAAGACTTTGCTCAGATCTTCGGTGCATATCCACAGCAGAAATACAGCACCACAAATTATGAGCAGATAGGAAAGATCATTTATCAATTTTCAGATAACAAAATTTTTGATATTCAGCAATTTGCCAGCCGCTTACTTGTCAACATTTTGCTCGCCAATGGAGATGCACACTTAAAAAACTGGAGTATGATTTATCAGGACAAAAGAACACCAAGATTATCTCCCGCATACGATATATTGATGACTAGTGTATATGTTGAAAATGAGCGTCATTTCGCATTGAATCTTGCCAAAAATAAAGATTGGTATTTAGCTGAGATGAAACACTTTGAACAATGGGCTGAAAAAGTCGGTGTTCCATGGCGTGTTATTGAAAAACAACTTCACGCGATCATGGACAAAGCACGGTCAGTATGGCCAGTGCTATTACTAGACTTACCTATGATTCCTGCTCATAAAGAAAAATTAAGACAACATTGGAAAAAATTGCATCCAGACTTTCAGATACTTACAGATGATTAGGTTAATCTGAAACCAAACTAAAATTTCTCAAACAAGTTCATCACGTCATTTTCCGTCAGTTTCGCTTCGCCCTCATGATCGGTACTTAGAATAGACTGTGCCAGTTCTGCTTTATTTTGCTGTAAGGCAAGAATTTTTTCTTCTATGCTTTTATTGGTAATCAGCTTATACACAAATACTGGCTTGTCCTGTCCAATCCGCCATGCACGATCTGAAGCTTGATCTTCAGCAGCAGGGTTCCACCATGGATCATAGTGAATGACCGTATCTGCGGCAGTTAGATTCAGACCGACCCCTCCTGCTTTCAGACTGATTAAAAATACCGGCACTTGTCCAGACTGAAATGCTGTAATGACTTCATCTCGCTTTTTGGTCTTTCCAGTCAGCTTCACATAGCCAATTTCTGCGTGATGGAGCTGTTGCTCAATCAGTTCCAACATTGAGGTAAACTGAGAGAAGATCAGAATTTTTCGCCCCTCCTCCACCATTGGAACGACCATATCCATCAACTGTTCAAGTTTGGCAGAGTGTGCCTGCCCGGTTTTCACTGAATCCAGCTTTAGTAAGCCAGGATGGCAGCACACCTGACGTAGCTTCAGTAAGGCATCTAAAATTTGAATTTGACTACGTTTAAAGCCTTTTTCTGCCACAATTTTCTGAATGCTGGCTTGCATCGTGGCACGAACAGCCTCGTATAGCTTGGATTGCTGCTCATTCATGTCAATATTGACTTCAATCGTGGTTTTTTCAGGCAATTCCTTGGCAACGTCAGTTTTCAAGCGACGTAAAATAAAGGGTTTAATGCGGTTTACCAACTTTTGCCTTAACTGCTGATCACCGCGTTTTTCAATAGGATAGCGGTACTTTTTATTAAAGATTTCTTGTGAATATAAAAATCCCGGCATTAGAAAATAAAATAGTGCCCACAGCTCACCCAAATGATTTTCCATAGGTGTACCGGTTAGACATAGACGATGTCGCGCTGTTAATTGCCGTACTACCTGTGCAGCTTTGGCCCGCGGATTTTTAATATTCTGCGCTTCATCCAGAATGAGTTGATGATATTCATATTGCTTTAGTTGTTCTTCATCTCTCGCTAGAAGCGGATAGGTGGTTAACACAATATCATAGTGCGGAATCTGCTCAAAATTCTGATGGCGGTCGGGCCCCTGTAGCAGCAATACCTTGAGCTCAGGGGTAAATTTCTCCGCTTCTTTGAACCAGTTATGCATCAGCGATGTGGGTGCAACAATTAAGGCGGGACTGTCCTGCAAATATCCAGCCTGCTTTTCCATGAGTAAATGGGCTAAAGTTTGTGCTGTTTTCCCCAAGCCCATATCATCTGCCAGAATCCCGCCATGCTGGGTTTCCCTTAAAAACTGTAACCAGCCTAAGCCCTGCTGCTGGTATAGACGCAACTCCCCCTGAAAACCTTGTGGTGTTGGCAGTTGTTGCTGATAGCCTTGTTTGAATTTATGTACAAATTTCTGCAGGCGATCACTGACCTGCCATGTCATCCCAAGATTATGCTGCAATTCTAATAATTGACTCGCATCATAGCGATCAATACTGCGCTCTTCTTGCTGTAAAATGCTCTGCAAATGCAATAATACCGGCTTAATATCCCTAGCGGATAGCGCCAAATCAGGTTGATCAACTGCAGTTTTCACGGTGAAAATTTGACTGTCATGCAGATGAATAAAAGTCCGCGGATCAAGTAAATCAGGATTTACTCGCACCAAAGCTACGAGCGCATCAAGTAAATTATAAGAATTGCCTGCACTGTCTTGAACCGTCGCCCCGATATTGAACCAGTCCTGCTGGCCTTCAGATTCAGTGATAGAAATATTTAAATTTTCAACATATTGCAGCTTAAATGGGCTGTTTTCCAGATGCTCTATCTGCCAGCCCATCAACTCAATTTGATTGATGGGCATCAGCTGTTTGATCCAGTCTCCATAGAAAGCAAAAACCATAGAATCGAGACGTTGTTTATCCAGTTTTAATTGCTGGTCATAACTAAGATCTTTCACCCACTTCAGTGATTCGACCAATAGCTGTAAACGCTGGATTAACTGTTGTTCCTGAACTAAGTCCCGAAGCTGTCGCACCATTTTGTCATGCTGCTCACCAATGAAACTGTCACCTGATGTACCTGCTTTAATTCGCCCGCCTGCATAGGAGAATTCAATTTCAGCACAAACAGACTCTTCCCATTTCCAATCAAATTTATCTAAAACACCGAAGCGTAAAATTGGCTGGGGACTACCCTCAAGGACATCAATATGCTGAATAGACTCGGGCTGAGGCAGATTTTTCACGTCTGAATATTGATGAGTCAGTTTCTCAAACTCTGGCAAGAGCATAGATGGAAGATCAGGCATCTGTAAAAAATGGTACAGAAGATTTGCCGTATATTCACCATATAACTGGCCCACCGTGTTCTGTTGAATATCCACATAACACGGTGGCTGGCTAGCGAGAATTTGGATATGTGGATTTGATTTTAAATCGAGTCGAATATCGCCATTGACCAATTCAATATTTAAATGCTCTGTCTGTTTGTTTACACCTTGTTCCCAGATCAATTCGATGTGATAAGCCTTGTTCTGACCATTGAAGTGCAGCATAGCTCTTTTTTTGCCAGTACACATCGCCACTTTGAATAAAAGATTTAAAGTGCTCCAATGAAATTCCGGAGATATCAAGATTGCTTTGATAAAAACGCTCGTCGCTGTTTATTTTGGCGTAATAATAAATCTGGTTAAATAATTGTCGTTTTTGTTCAGGTAAAGTCAGATGCTTTCTGGTGATATTTTCATATTGGGTATAATAACTTTCCCCTGCAATTGAGCCGTTTTTATTGCGTCTGGCCTTCTGAACATCAACTGTCAATTTCTTTAAGCTGACCGACTGATCTAGCAGGTAAATTAAATAATTGTTTGTTTTGACAGATTGCTCTGGTTCAGTCTGTTGTAAATACCGTTTAAAATCATTCAACCAGCGCTGCGCCTGATCATCCCCCCATCGGCGTTTTGCGATTCCCTGCGGAGATTGAGATTCAGCATAACGCTGTTGAAATTCCTGACGATATTCTTGAAAGAATAACCGCGCTAAAGCAGCAGCATGTTTACAGTTATATCCAACTGGACAAGTGCAGTCATCATCGATTAAACGGTCTTTTTTAAGATTATAGGTAATCGCGGTATCGTAATAATCTGTCCCTTCAATTTGAGCATACATCGTGACATCATCATTTTCTTCAAAGAACTCAATTGTTTCTCTATCAATGTGTTTAGCATAGCTCAGACTGCGCTGAAGAGTTGCAGTACTAAAGCGAGATAGAAAATTGATCAATGAGGACATAATTACCAGAAACCAAAAATGTTTATACAATTATAACGGACAAAGCTGTCATTTCAGAACAGTAGTGCTCGCCAACGTATCAAAAGGAAATAAATCCATGCTCAAAAACTTAATGTTTACTACAATGGATGGGGTGAATATTGGCTTTGGGGTACATTGGTCTCCTCAACCGCAATCACAGGTCGGCCATTAATCGCCTTTGAATACAGTGCAGAAGCGATCAGTAAAGGTTTAGAACTTTCCTGCACATCAAATGGATATCATGGGTGAGGCACTGAATATTCCTCGACAAGCTCTTGTGAAACTTGGTACTCAGGAAGCGGAACTTTGTGTCCAAGAAGTCGATGAAATTATTGGCTCGATTTGTAAGGTTGCAATCCGATTCAGCAATATCGCTCATGACCTATTACCTGGACAAATTCAAGCAGAGACTCTCCAACTGATCCAAAATAGGATTGAGTATAATATTCATTTATTGCACTAAATAGCCTTCACAAAGCTTCTATGAAGGGCTTACTCTAACCGTTGTTTTATCACGGCATAAGCTACACCAGTCACCACACTTCCAATCGCAATCGCCAATAAATATTTTAATGGATAATTCATCGCATTCGGAATGATCAGTACCATTACACCGCCATGAGGAGTGACTAGTTCACATTTAAATAATGCAACCAAAGCCCCAGTTACAGCACCACCTGCGATCGCGCATGGAAGCACTCGAATCGGGTCTTTGGCAGCAAACGGAATAGCCCCTTCCGAAATGAAACATAGGCCCAGAACTACAGCAGCCTTCCCTGCATCTTGCTCAGGTTTGGCAAATTTATGCTTTGCCAGAAAAGTTGCAATTGCCATACCCAATGGCGGTACCATACCCGCAGCCATGGTAATCGCCATCGGTCCGTATGTTTGTGACGTAAGTAAGCCCACCGTAAAGGCATAAGCCGCTTTATTTATTGGCCCCCCAACATCAATACACATCATACTCCCAAGGATAATCCCCATGATCATGGCATTGGTCGTCCCCATATTGGCAAGGAAGTGTGTGAGTAATTCAAACAATTGTGCAACAGGCTGTCCAACCACATAAATCATGATTAAACCAACAGCTAAACTCGCTAATAGTGGAATAATCAAAATTGGTTTTAATGCTTCTAGGCTACTTGGGAGTTTAAGCTGTTTCGATAAAAATAACGCAATATAACCTGCAATAAAACCTGCAACTAATCCACCGAGAAAGCCTGCCTCTAATTGTGTTGCAAGTAAACCGCCAATCAAACCTGGAGTTAAACCCGGACGATCCGCAATAGAATAAGCAATGTAACCTGCCAGCATAGGTACCATAAGAGTAAATGCTGCAGCACCTATTTGCTTTAAGGATGCGGCAAAGCTTCCTTCAACAGGGTTGAGGCCAAACATAAACGAGATGGCAATGATCAAACCGCCCGCCACCACCATCGGCAGCATGAAAGACACCCCTGTTAAAAGGTGTTTATAAATTCCAGTTTTTTCTTTGTTTTCATTTTCTGTCTTAGTGGCTGTTTGCTTACCCGTTTCAAGCACTTTGGCTTCAGCAATTGCATTTGCAAAAGTCTTATCCGTTTGCTTAAGAGCAAATCCTGTACTGCAGCGATATACACGTTTGCCTACAAAGCGATCTGTATTGACCTCAATATCCGTTGCTAAGATCACGACATCTGCTTTGGCAATACTTTCTGCCGATAAAACATTTTTAGCCCCAACCGATCCTTGGGTTTCAACATCAATCTGATAACCGTACTTTACTGCACCTTGTTGTAAGGCTTCGGCCGCCATAAACGTATGCGCAACACCAGTTGGACATGCTGTAATGGCGACAAACCGTGTAACCCCTACATTGGCTGCAATAGTTTCATCTAAAGCATCTGAATGCTCAAGAACTTGTTGCAAAAGCATGATCGCATCGTGTTGTGCGTTATTCAAACCAATGACTTTCACAACCTTGTCACGCAGTTGATCCGCTTCTGCCGACTTCTGTCCTACAAAAACAACCGTATCAATAACATTTGATAAATCGAGATGCTCGACTGATGTCGCCACATTATTGGAAATACCAAGTGCTGTCGCTGCTTTGGACAGTTTTTTGGACAAAATCACTGCATTAATCGGCTGCTCGGGACTATGTGGCACAAATAAAATATGTTTTATCTCTGGCATCGTATTAACTCAATGATTGGACTGAGATTTGCGATTTCAAATCTTCAATAACAGCAAAGTCTGGAAGGGCAAACCCAATTTGGGTCACAGCATTGCTCGCAATTGCGGTTGCTGTTTTCAATGTTTCTTCTGGGGAAGTTGAACTCAACAACCCATGAATCATACCTGCCAGCAAAGAATCTCCCGCACCCACAGTACTTTGGACGGTGACCTTCGGTGCAGTAGCATGCAGGGGGTGCGTGCGGTGAAGCCAGTTCACCCCGTTTTCACCCATCGAGACCACAATATGTTCGATCTGACTATTTAAACTGGCAAAAAGATGCTGCTGTTCTGCAAACGTTTCTGCTGGCAAATGGTAAGTTTCCGTCAACTCATCTGTATTAGGCTTAATCAACCAAGGATGGGCAGCAATTGCTGCTTTCAACGCAACACCACTGGTATCTACTGCGACTTTTTTACCCGCAGACTGTAACCATAAAATCAGTGTCGAAAGCTCTTCTGCAGAAAACCCTTGTGGCAAACTGCCAGCAATCACAATCACATCAACCTCTAAAATCAGTTGAGATAAACGTTCACATAGTTGTTGTTTTGCTGAGGTATCTACAAAAAAGCCCTTGCCATTGATGTCAGTCATCTGACCAGAAGCTTCTGCAACTTTAATGTTTTGTCGTGTTTCACCTGCAACATAAATAAATTGGTTATCAAATTGCTCTTGCTGGATATGATGGTCAAAAATTTGACGGTTTTCTTGCCCCAAAAAGCCACTCACAATCAGTTCATGTCCCAAATCCTTAAGGACCTGTGCCACGTTTAAGCCTTTACCTGCTGCATGGCTTTGGGCCGTTAACTGACGATTGACCTCGCCAACTTTTAGTTGATCCAATTGCACGGTGAGGTCAATTGCAGGATTCAGAGTAATGCTTAATATCTTAGCCATTCGTAATTACTCCACCAATGCACGTACGGCAGACGCACTGTCACAACTTAAGGCTTGCTGTGCGACCTGTTTGCAATTTATATAGTTCAAACCACGAATTTGCGCCTTCACCAATGGAATACTGGTACTCGACATACTCAACTCATCCACGCCCAAGCCTATCAATACAGGCACAGCTTTTGGATCAGCAGCCAATTCACCACAAATGCCCACCCATTTACCATGCTGATGTGCTGCCCGAACAGTTTGATCAATCAATAGCAAAATACTCGGATGTAAGCCATCAGCTTCAGCAGACAACAGTGGATGACCACGGTCAATCGCCAGAGTATATTGAGTCAAGTCATTGGTTCCAATACTAAAAAAATCAACTTCTTGAGCAAGAATTGGAGCCAACAATGCTGCCGCAGGAACCTCAATCATAATACCGACTTGTAAGTTTTCACATGGATGCTGTATGCGAACCTCATCCAAAATTGCTTTTGCTGCTCGCCATTCTTCAACCCGCCCAATCATCGGAAACATAATTCTTAATGGGCGATTATCCGCTGCTTTAAGTAAAGCAACCAATTGCTGACGTAACAACTCTGGCTTACGTAAAGTCAGACGAATACCACGTAAGCCCAAGAATGGATTTTCTTCCTTTTCAATAGGCAAATACGGCAAAGGTTTGTCCCCGCCCACATCAAGTGTACGTACCACCAATGGACGACCTGCCAAAGCATCTAACACCACCCGATAATCGGCTTCCTGTGTAGCCTCATCAGGCGCACTGCTGTGTGACATAAAGACCAATTCTGTGCGTAGCAAACCAATTGCTTCTGCCCCATCGGCCACAGCCTGTATCGTAGCGCCCACTTTGCCAATATTGGCTGCGATTTCAACTTGATGTTGATCCAGTGTGATGGCAGGTTCTAAACAATGCTGTTCCGCTTGTTCTCGCAACTCACGCTGGCGTTGGCGCTCTGCAATGGCATGATCAATCTGATTTTGCTCGGGTGAGACCACATACTCCCCAGTATCCCCATTAATTAGCACGGTGGCATGGTTCTCAATATTTAAAACAGCTACACCTGCACCTACGACTGCTGGAATAGCCAGAGCACGTGCCACAATAGCACTATGGGCACTCGCTCCACCAACCGCGGTCAAAATGCCTGCAACACGATCTTTATTCAGACGCGCTACATCACTCGGGCCAACATCATGCATAATTAAGATATAAGGTTGCTCGGGTTCTGTGACATCGGCCACACCGCACAAAACAGCCAAAACTCGCTCACCAATATCCCTTAAATCAGCCGCACGCTCTGCAAGTAAACGATCGCTAAGTGCAGCCTGTGCGGTAGCAGCCACTTCAATATGATCATGCCAAGCTGCAGCAGCAGACAACCCCTGTTTTAAACCGCGTTGTACACTTTGGAGGAGGTCTGGATCATCCAGCATTTCCAAATGTGCCATGAATATCTGCTTAATGGCAGTAGATTCAGTATGTGCAATGAATTGACGTAAGCTATTTTTCACCTGATGAAGCGCAATTTCAAGCTTTTCATTCTCAGCTTTAAAACTCTGTCCGCGACGTTCATAACTAAATTCGCGTGGCTTCACCACATGAGCAGGACCAAAAGCAAGGCCAGTTGATGCCGCAATACCGCAGCTACCCGTATCGCCATGTGATTCAAAAGGCATTAATTCCAAAGTATTTACGACTGGGTCACTATTGCTGTGCTGATGAGATACAAAATCAACAGCTTCAACCTCTTCTCCTAAGCCCTGTTTAACTGCATCAATAATCTGTTCTAAGCCTGCTACAGCATCGGTATCGGGTTGTGCAATAAAAGTCAGAGTTTGACCACGACGACATCCCATGGCTAATAATTTGGTTAAACTTTTTGCCGAAACGTAAGCCCCCTCATCTACAGCAACGAGAACATCCCCTGCAAATTTCTTAGTCATATTGACCAAGTGTGTCGCGGGACGCGCATGTAGACCATGAGCATTAGCTAAGACAATACGACGAGATGGCCAATCAGGAATCAGTTCAGCACCAATTAACTGCGCCAACTGGTGACTATCTTGCTCTTGGTTGAGGGTATGAACTTGTTCAGTATCAAACAAAATATCCATTAACCGTTGAAACCGTTGCATATCCAGTTGCTCATTACTGGCAATACACACCAAAGTCTTGAGCATTTCCTGCTGATGGCTTAAAACCTGTTCCGCTTTTACCAAACTTACAGCTGGGCTCAAAACATGCTGGTTAGAAGTGATCGACCAGACCCCCTCCCCTAAATGAATCATGCTGTTTAGATTTAAACCCGACAGAAAACCACACTCCACCATTTTTTGCTGTTTCAGCAACTGTGTTGCGTGCCAAATTAAATCTTCTACATCAAGTGCGGGAACTTGAGTGGCGATTAAATTTTCATGCAATGCCAAAGATGCAGGTTGGGCTTGTAATAATGCAATAATTTGCTCTGCGGATTGAGCCTGTTTCACTTGATCAGCGACATCATTAATTAAAGCCCGCGTCAAAATTTGTAAGACTTGCAAATGCTCATCTGATTTCGCAGCAATCACTACTGCTAAATAAATTTTATTTTCACCGTCCCAAACAACTCCTTCAGGAAAGTGCGCCAGACGAATACCAGTTTTTAAAATATATTGGCGAGACTGAGGCGTCCCATGCGGAATGGCAATTCCTTGCCCTAAATACGTTGCACTTTGTTGTTCGCGCCCGGTCAACCCATGAATATAATCAGGTGTAACCAACTGGTCTTTGACCAAGATATCGACTAGACATTGCAAAGCTTGTGCTTTATCAGTGGCGTGTTGTTTCATTCGAATATGTTGTATATCTAGCGCGAGCATAAAGCGTCCTTGCAAAATAGCATAGTGAAAAGCTATGCCTTTTTACTGGAGAAAAAATAAAAGTCGAATTCTACTCAGGATTTACACAAAAATCTGTATTTTTTGATTTTATCTTCATGATCATCATTACGATTCTTGCGTACCACACCATGGGCACGTGAAAAAGTAGAAAGCTTATATTTGTACGTCTTACGCCAAAAGGCCAAACAGAAACCGTAACCTCAGGCAACACCCCTCTCATCATAAAATTATACCAGTCAGTAAAATACCCTTAGATTAAGCATATGTATGTTGGTTATTATTGTTGATTATCACAATAAATTAGTGACCAAAAATCAAAGTATCCGACCCCACCTTAAATTACGTCACACAAAATAAAAACTCTATATAACTGTTATATATAGAGTTTATTAACGTACCAATTATGTTATTTAGTGTATTTTATGTCGGTGACTCTTGCCAAGGTTGGTTTTTTTCAAAAGGAAGCTTTGTTTACCCAAATTATTCAGATAAAAATCTCTTTTTTCAAAGGAAAGTTGGCAAAGCCTTAGTAATGTGAGTAATTAAATCGCTTACTCTTTCTCTAGCTTGACCAGGCAATCCGATGTAATATCTGCAATGGTTCTTGCACCAGTCAATGTCATTGCCACACGCATTTCTTTCTCAATCAAATCTAGTAAATTACTTACCCCAGAACCGCCGGCAGCACCAAGTGCGTATACAAATGCACGACCAAGCATGCAAATATCTGCACCCATAGCCAACATACGTACCACATCAAGACCGTTACGAATCCCTGAATCTGCTAAAATTTTGATGTCACCTTTGACCGCACTTGCAATTGAAGGAAGCGCACGAGCAGAAGACAAAACACCATCAAGCTGACGACCACCGTGATTGGAGACCACAATTCCATCTGCTCCGAAACGTACCGCATCCTTGGCATCCTCAGGATCTAAAATCCCCTTAATAACCATGGGACCCTCCCAATAATCACGAATCCACTCAAGATCTTTCCAAGAAATTGAAGGGTCAAAGTTATTTCCCAGCCAACCGATATAATCTTCCAGACCTGTCGGCTTACCTAAATATTTCGAAATGTTACCCAAATCATGCGGACGACCCAATAAACCGACATTCCAAGCCCAGTGTGGGTGCATACACGATTGCATATAACGACGTATTGCAGCATTTTTACCACTCATTCCTGAATGTGCATCACGATAACGCGCACCTGGAACAGGCATATCGACTGTGAATACTAAGGTAGAACAGCCTGCGGCTTTAGCACGTTCCAAGGCATTTTTCATAAAACCACGGTCACGTAGTACATACAGTTGAAACCACATCGGACGTTGAATCGCAGGTGCCACTTCTTCAATTGGACAAACTGAAACTGTTGATAAGGTAAATGGAATGCCCTTTTTATCTGCGGCAACCGCGGCTTGAACTTCACCACGACGCGCATACATACCCGTTAGACCTACAGGTGACAATGCCACTGGCAACGCCAAATTTTCACCAAACAATTGCGTTTCTAAGCTCAGCTCAGACATGTCATTTAACACACGTTGACGTAAAGCGATTTTTGATAAATCGTCTACATTACGCTTTAAAGTATATTCCGCATAGGCACCACCATCGATGTATTCAAATAAAAATGGCGGTAAACGACGTTTCGCAGCTTCACGATAGTCATTTGCAGAAGAAATAATCATAACTTATGTCCTATTTAATCGACTCGAACGTTGACGACGAGCTTCTTCTTCATCGATCATACGTACGCGTTGAACAACAAATTCAATATGCCCACAAGCTGCCTTACGTGCAGTCTCTGAGTCTTGACGTTCAATTGCGTCCATCACCTCAAAATGCTGGTCATGCAATTGTTCAAAATGTTGTGGTGTGGTGTAAACTTTACGTCGCCCTAACATCACGTTGTCTTGCAATAAATCAAACAAACTACGCATCATTTGGATCAGCACTAGATTGTGGGATGCTTCTGCAATCGCCAGATGAAAATTCGCATCCGCTATTGCTGCGTGGGCATCATCACCTAAAGCCTGAAAATGGCTAATCTGCTCAAAACATTGACGAATATTGATCAAATCACTGGGTGTGGCACGTTGTGCGGCATACCATGCTGTACCACCTTCAAGCACCATACGAGCTTCTTGTACATCAAAACGATATTCAGGATCCTGATCCATCAAACCGGATAATGGCTCAACGATTTGATACTGTGACCAATGTGCAGGCAACTGCTTTAAATAGGTGCCTGCACCCGCTTTGCTCTGAATAATCCCTGCGGTAATCAGTTGTTGAATCGCCTCACGTAAAGAGCTACGAGACACACCTAACTGTTCACAGAGTTGGCGTTCAGCAGGCAATCGCTCTCCGACTTGCACATTATTTTTTTCAATCAACAGACGTAAACGCTGTACCACTTTGTCGGAGACTTTCATTTTTTTCCTTGACCCGTTTACGGAATCATCCACGGGAAAACATAAGCTTGTAAGGTCACAATAATACCAATCATCACCGTAAAGATAATGCTGTGTTTTACTGTAAATCTAAATAAATCAGATTCTTTACCAACTAAACCCACTGCTGCACAAGCAATCGCGATTGATTGAGGGGAAATCATCTTACCTGTTACTCCACCACTGGTATTGGCAGCAACTAACAAGACTTCAGGCACACCGATTTGCTGTGCTGTAGTTGCTTGTAACGCTGAAAACAATGCGTTAGCTGAAGTATCTGAACCTGTAAGAAACACTCCAACCCAACCCAAGAATGGTGAGAAGAAGGTGAAAGCCTGACCCGTATGTGCCAGTGCTAAAGCAAGCGTTGCTGACAGACCTGAATAGTTTGCAATGAACGCAAAAGCCAGTACCATACCAATCGAATAAATTGGGGTTTTTAGTTCATTCACGGTTTCAAAGAATGTCGAAACTGCCTCTTTAGGTTTCATGTTTAAATAAATAATCGTGATCAATGCCGCCAATATAATCGCCGTACCCGTTGCTGATAACCAATCAAACTTATAAATCGCATCATAATCTTTAATTTCAGGCACGACAGGTGGTAGCTTTTGAATCAATTGATGCAAATACGGCACTTTAATTGAAACTACTAAATCACTTAATGGGCCGTCCTTAACAAATAAATCTTTAAAAGGTTTGATGCTCCAGATCGTCACCATTGCTGTAAGTATCAGAAATGGAGACCAGGCTTTGGCTATCTGTGCCACACTATATTGTTTACGAGCTTGCTTGATAATAGTTTCATCTACCTGTATATTTTTGTCCTCAAAAAGAAAAATATGTTTTGGTTTCCAATACTTAAGTAAGATAGTTAAACTGATTAATGATGCAATTGCAGCAGTGATATCGGGTAACTCAGGCCCAACAAAATTTGATGTTAGATATTGCGCTAAAGAAAAAGATAAGCTGGCAACTAAAATAGCAGGCCAAGTTTCTTTAACCCCACGCCAACCATCCATGATTGCCATGATCCAGATCAATACAATTGGCACCATAAAGGGTAACTGACGACCAACCATTTGACTGATTTCCATGGTGTCAACACCTGAAACCTGCCCAGCGACAATGATCGGAATTCCCATTGCACCAAAAGCAACAGGTGCAGTATTAACTATCAGGCATAGCCCAGCCGCATATAAAGGCTTAAAGCCGAGTCCCACCAACAGTGCCGCAGTAATTGCGACGGGCGCACCAAAACCTGCCGCACCTTCTAAAAACGTACCAAAAGCAAACCCAACTAATAGCATTTGCAGACGTTGATCTTCTGTAATTGACAGAATAGACGAACGAATAACATCAAACTGTCCTGTTTTTACTGAAATCTTATATATAAAAACTGCACCGATAATAATCCATGCAATTGGCCACAGGCCGTAGAAGAATCCATAGACCATTGATGCTAATGCCATTCCAATTGGCATTTTGTATAAAAATAATGAGACCAGAAAGGCTAAAAAAACGGTAATTGTAGCGGCTACACTACCCTTCATGCGAAAAATAGCTAACGCTAAAAAAAAGAAAATAATTGGAACTAGCGCAATAGCACTCGAAATCCAGATATTGCCTATAGGATCATAAATTTGTTGCCACTGTTGAAGCATTGTCTACTCCTTGAAATGCTTAACTACTAGATTGAACAGTTTATTGTACTTAAACACTAAATTGGTATGACCAATTTAGTGTTTAAGAGATAAAATGTGCATTTTGTATTGGCGATATTAGTAATATTAGCCCAAAAACACAATATAAAAGATTTAATTTATTTTTTGGTATGACCAATTTTTATAATCTCTTAAAATTTTATATATTAGATTTCTTTCATAATTCACTTTTTACTCAGCTCAAAATTATAGATTCCCACAATTAAATTAAATCTTAATCCTAGTCTTTTGCCAGGGTTGCGATATCGCTCGGCAAGGATTTTGAAGGTTTTCAAAGTTCCAAATACCTGTTCAATCCCAATTCTTCTTTTATTGATTTCTTGGTTATAAAGTTTTAGCTCGAGATCTGGTTTTTAGTGCTTTTTTGCTTTTAATGGCCATAAACTATTTGGATACAATGTATAAATCCCTTGATAGCCTTTATTTGCAAGAGGCTTTGTTGCACAAACCTACCACTGAAAGCTTCTTGGGGAATATAATTTCTAAATGAAGAGGTCTGCACCCAAGATCTATCGTACAACCAGTTGATCTACCTACAATAAAGCCTTGCTCAGTCAAGGAAATACATCAATTTGGTTTGATTCAGCCATCCAATGGTCGCTCGATTGACTCAACAACTGCCGATGCAAAACTTGGATGAAAATGTACTAGCCCAACAACTTCATTCCACCAATCAAGAGCAGTTGATTGCCTATAAAGTGTCTTTATTTGGCTCTGACGTCAGTGTCGTTCAGCATGTGGTAGCAAAAACCCGAGGTGCACCGAAAGATTTAAGCCACCAAGTAGTTGGCTTTAGTACAAAGCAACAAGGTGAGGCTCAGTTATGTGTTACGTCGTGAGGATATTCAAGTGGTGGTAGCAGAGCGGATGTTCCTACGTGGATAATTGCTCAAAAAGATTTTATAATCGGTATTAATACCAATAATTTTGTCTTTATTGCTATGTATAGACTTAATCGTTTTGATTATTCGTCGAGAGCTTAAAGCCTTAGATGAAGTTTCAACCTTTTAAGTCAGCCAAATTTATCAGTGAATGATGCTACTCACTATTTAAAAACCTTAGATGCCAAAGTAATGCCTTCCAAGGTACAGTCCTTTGCTCAAAACTCTAAGCACTTAATACATAAACTGCATCAAAATCCGGAAAATGAAAAAGTATTTAGTTCATACGCCGCCCATGAATTGCGTAGTCCTTTAACCGCGATCAAAACTCATATTCAGCTTGCACAACTGATGGCAGAACAACAGGCAAGCTCGCCCAAATTGCAACAGAGCTTGCAGCAGGTACACCTTGGTATCCGCCGATGTACCCAGCTACTGGAACAGCTTCTAGCACTTTCATCTACCGATCAAGTACTGAGTGATATCTAGTACAGTATTGAAATTCCACGGCTCCTGACTCAGGTGATTGCCGATTTACAGTCGCTTTATCCGGAAATTGAACCCAGTTTAACAATTGACTGACCGAGCCTGACCCGAGTTGCCCTACCCGATTTTGAACTAGATACCGTCTTTAAAAACCTACTTAACAATGCTCTATTGCATGCACAGGCAAACACCATTTCAATTGCTATGCTGCATGTGTGCTGATCATTCATAATGATAATCAAAGGTTGAAGATATGCATAATTGGGACAGCGTTTCTGGCATAAATCTCCCTAGCAAAATGGGCATGGGCTAGACTTATATTTGATGAAAATGGTGTTAAACAAATATGGCTATCAGATTCAATTTACAGTGGCGCAACCTCAATATTTAAGCATTCACATCAGCCTCGCTGCAAGCGGATCACTTACTTATGAGAAGACAGGGCTAAATTTAAAGCTGGAATATCAACCCATGTCGTATCAGCAAAATCACGCTGCAAATACTGTTTTAAATAAGCAATGGTATCTTCAGCGATCAAGGGATCTTTGGAGTTATCTGCATGATTAAAAGCAATGGCATATAATTGAACCCCGCGGAGTTTTAACAACTCAAGACTCAGTAAGGTATGATTAATACTGCCTAAACGCCCTGAAGTGACGAGAATCACCGGATAATTATGTGTCTGAATATAATCAATAATCAGGAACTCTTCGGTTAAGGGCACCATCAGACCACCGGCACCTTCCAGCAAAATACAGTCGTAGGCCGCAGCCAGCTGTTCGGTAGCCTGATGAATCTGTTCAAAGTTAATGGCTCGCCCATCCAGTCGCGCAGCAAGATGCGGTGAAGCCGGATACGTAAAAATTTCCGGCATGGTCAGTTTTTGCTGGTCTTCCGGTAACAGTCCACAACCCATAATTGCACGATGCTGTTCGATATCTTCTGATATATCGACATTTCCGGTCTGGATCAGCTTTTGGGTTATGGTACGAATGCCCTGCTCATTCCAATTTTTGGCCAGAAAACCAGTAGTAAAGGTTTTACCAATTGCGGTATCAATGCCGCTGACAAAATAAATCTGTGCGCTCATGCTGTCTTCCGTGCAATGACATAAACCGGATGATAGGTCAGTGCATACTGTTTGCTTTCAGGGTCTTGGAATTGTTGATAGCCGGTATAAAAATCCTGTAAGGACGATTTTGTCCACCGAAACCCCTGTGCCGTCGCCTGTACACCAGTGGCTTTGATATGCTGTAACACCTGTTTCGGATGCTCAAAATGCAAGGTCATCTGTTCTTCTGTCTGCAGCAGAATGTCAAAGCCTAAGGATTCAAGCAGTTCACAGACCTCCGCTAAAGGCAGATAATCCAAGCCTTGTCCGGTCAGTGCCTTAATTTCCTTTAAATTATTGTCCGTATAACTGGCAAAACACAGATGCCCAGAGGGATTTAAGGCCTGCGCAATGTTGAGCAACAATGCTTTTAAATCCGAGATCCATTGCAATGCAGAACACGACAGCACCATGTCCAGAGACTGCGGCAGTGGCAAGGTTTCAATATTACCAATCCCCCACAAAAGCCGATCATCTTCCGGGAAATGCTGCTTCACTTCGGCATATAGATCATTTAAAAATAAATGATCAAAGCTGTAATACTGCATAAAAAGCCGGGTAAAAAACCCTGAACCGCAGCCAATTTCCAATACCCGTTGCAAATGTGGTTGTGCTACATGCTGCTGCATGAACTGCATCAACTCTGCCGCTACGGCACTTTGTACCAGCGCATGCTGCTCATAACTGAGATTTGCCTGAGCAAAACGCTGGGCAATCTGTTTGCTGTTCATCGCGGCAAATTCCTCAGCACCTGCAGACATGCGTCCAGCTCATCCGCAGAAATGTTCTGATTCAGGCAGATTCTGAGTCTGGAGGTGTTGGCAGGAACCGTTGGCGGACGTACTGGTAGCACATAAAATCCCTGCTGTTGCATAATTTCAGCCGCCTGAATGGTGCGTTTTGCCTCACCAATCAGTACCGGCACAATTTGCGAGGTTGACGGACAGTGATATCCCAAGTCTTGAATGCCCTGCTGACAGCGTACAGCCAATGCTGCCAAATGTACTCGTCCCGCCTGAAGCTGCTGTACCTTCTGAAAAATAAATCTAGTCCAGGCCATACATAGTGGCGGCTGGGCGGTACTAAAAATTAAAGGTCGCATGCTATTAATCAGATAGTCACGAATCACTGGCGCACAGACCAGATAACCACCAACTGAAGCCAAAGCCTTGCCAAAGGTACCGACCAGGAAATCAATCTGGTCCAATACTTGATACTGTTCTGCGCAGCCCAATCCACGTTCACCGCGCACACCAATTGCATGTGCCTCATCGACATAGAGCATGACTTTTGCAAACTGCTGTTTTAATGCCACCAAAGCAGCTAAATTTGTTTCATCCCCATCCATACTGAAAATTGATTCAGTTACCACAATGATGCGCTGGATAGATTCATCTGACTGATATTTTTCTAAAAACTGAGTCAAATGCTGCAGGTCATTATGGCGGTAACGCACATAGCCAGCTTTAGATAAACGAATCCCGTCGATAATACTGGCATGTACCAGTTTGTCAGCAATGATCATGGTTTTAGCATTACTGAGCGCAGGAAGAATCCCGATATTCATGTGATAACCACTATTAAACAGCAGTACTGAACGTCCAAAAGCCTGTGACATCTGTGCTTCAAGTTGTTCAAAATTGGGAAAGTTTCCCGTCAGTAAACGTGAAGAGCTTGAACTCATATGTCGCTCAGACATGGGCGTGAGGTCAAAAAATTCCTCACGTAGCGTTAAGTTGGATGCCAGACCTAAATAGTCGTTGGATGCCAAATTCAGCATCTCTTGACCATTGAGTTGCAATCGTGGCTGGCTAGAAATATTGGACTTAAACTGGCGATATTGCCCTTGCTGTTTCAAGTCATCTAGCTGCTGCTGGAAATGCTCAAGATGGTTCATGCTACTGCCTCTATCTGCTGAATCATCTCCCGCATATGCTTTAATAAAGTTTCAAGTTGCTGTGTTGAAATTACATATGGCGGCATGACATAGACCAGACGGCCAAAAGGACGAATCCAGACGCCACGGCATACACATTCAGCCTGAAAACGCGCCAAATCAATAGTTTGATGTAGCTCAACCACGCCAATTGCGCCGAGGACACGCACATCTTTGACTTGTGCCAAGGATTTTAAATCCAGTAAATATTGTCCTAGTGTACTTTCAATCTGTTGAATACGCGTCTGCCAGTCTTGAGCCAGTAACAGCTGGGTACTTTTCAATGCGACCGCGCAGGCCAACGGATTAGCCATAAAAGTTGGGCCATGCATAAACACACCCGCTTCACCACTTGAAATCGTCTCTGCTACATGGCGAGTGGTTAAGGTCGCTGACAGGGTCATATAACCACCAGTCAATGCCTTACCGATACACATAATGTCTGGTGTGACCTGAGCGTGTTCATAAGCAAATAGTTTTCCAGTGCGGCCAAAACCGGTGGCAATTTCATCTAAAATCAGCAGTACATCGTACTTTTCACACAACAACTTAGCTTGCTTTAAATATTCTGGATGATAGAAATGCATCCCCCCTGCACCTTGCACAATCGGCTCGATGATCATGGCAGCAATCTGCTGATGCTGCAGTGCCAGTATGCGCTCAAGTGGCTGTATATCTTCGGGTTGCCATGCCCCATCAAAACGGCTTTGAGGTGCCGGAACAAATAAACGGTTCGGCAAACTCGAACCAAAAATTTGATGCATACCAGTTACAGGATCACAAACCGACATGGCATTCCAGGTGTCGCCATGATAGCCAGAGCGTGTGGTAACAAAGTTAGTTTTTTGTGGTTGCTGACGTGCATTCCAATATTGCACAGCCATTTTCAACGCCACCTCAACCGCGACCGAGCCGGAATCGGCAAAGAAAATTTTATCCAGTTCAGGCGCCGTGATCTCGAGTAGCAGTTTAGACACATCAATCGCAGGCTGATGAGTCAAACCACCAAACATGATATGTGACATCGACTCTAATTGTTTTGTTACGGCCTGATTGAGTTCAGAATGATTATAACCGTGAATTGTGCACCACCAGGACGACATGCCATCAATCAGCTCGGTACCATCTTCAAGTTCAATGACTGCACCATGTGCAGCTTTAACTTTGTAACATGGCAAGGGTTGTGTCATGGAGGTATAAGGATGCCAAATATGCTGTTGATCAAAAGCGTCCTGCACAGAATTTACCCCAATTATTAAAACTAAAACTGATCTTAGCGCGTTAAATCTGAAAATGAAACGTCAAGAGCTACCAATCTCTTTTTGCTTAAGCCAGATCGGCTAAAAATTTTAAAATTGGCTCAACGAGTAACTTGGTATCAAAAAGGATGGCATCGTGCGTGCCCTGTATTTTTACCAAATTCAGATTTTGGGTTGTTAAAAACACAGATTCTTGACTAACTTTGTAAGGAACCAACATATCATTCTCGGAAAATATAAATAGCATCTTGACTGAATGATTTTTTAAGATATCCACTAGATTTAATTGCTGCAATAGATAAAGATGCTTAACCTGATAGTTTAAATCAATACTATTTAACTGTTGGTGCAATAATTTTGCACGTTCACGCGCTGCTGCGCCAGCTAAAGTGACCAAGGTACAGAAGCGCTGCATCCCGCGTTTTGGATCAGCCAGTATGGAGGATTTAAATTGTGTATATTGTTCAACTGGCATTGCCTGTGGCCATGCTTCGTTGGCCACGAAACAGGGATTTGACATACAGCAAATCACTGGCTTGGCAATTTTCAGTTGTTGCTGGATTTCATTAGCCAGCAAAAGTGCCAACTGTCCACCCAAAGACCATCCCATCAAGACATCAATAGAACTCGCCTGCCTGACTTTTTCGGCCAAAATACTTTCCACGTTAGGATCAAAAATATCCCATACTTCAACTTGATGCTGCTGCCGTAACTGTTCTACAAACGGGGTTAAGACCGCTGTTCCTAGCCCCCAACCCGTAATCATCAGTATCTTCATTTTGTCTGCTCCAATAAAAAGGGACCAATTCAAGTTGAAATGATCCCTGTTTGTTACACGATTAATTAAGCAGGTTGCATCGCATCTACAGCCAATTCTTTAGCTGTTTTCTTGGCAGCTTCAGCTTTTAAGCCTAATTTAGCAAACAAGACTTTGTCTTTACCTTCACCACTGTTCGGGGCAGTAAGCAATTTATCACCTGAAAATAATGAGTTAGCTCCAGCCATAAATGCCAGTGCCTGATCAGAGTCAGAGAGAGATTCACGACCTGCCGACAAGCGGATATAACTCTTCGGCATAATAATCCGTGCTACCGCAATAGTACGAATCCAGTCAATCACATCCAGTTTTTCAACATCGGCCAGTGGTGTGCCTTCAATAGGAACCAGCATATTTATGGGCACCGAACCCGGGTGAATCGGCATAGTCGCTAGTTCAAATAACAAACCGACTCGGTCTTGTACGCCTTCGCCCAAGCCGACAATACCGCCACTACAGACATTAATTCCGGCATTACGCACATGATCAAGCGTATTTAAGCGGTCATCAAAGCTACGTGTACTGATGACATTGGCATAATATTCACGTGAGGTATCAAGGTTGTGGTTGTAATAATCTAGCCCTGCATCTTTCAGACGTTCCGCCTGTGAGGCATTCAGCATCCCTAGGGTCATACAGGTTTCCATGCCCAGTTTCTTGACTTCCTGCACCAATTCCAGCACATACGGCATATCGCGTTCATGCGGGTTACGCCATGCTGCGCCCATGCAAAAACGGGTCGAACCGGAAGCTTTGGCCTGTTTGGCTTCAGCAATCGCCTTTTGTACTTCTACGCGTTTTTCAATTTCCAGATCAGTATCATAATGTGCAGATTGCGAACAGTATTTACAATCTTCCGGACAACGGCCCGTTTTAATTGAAAGCAGAGTACTGACCTGAACAGTATTCGGTTCAAAGTTTTGGCGATGAATTTGCTGTGCCTGAAACAGTAAATCCATTAAAGGCAAGTCATAAATTTCTTGTATTTCGGCACGTGACCAATCATTACGGATCATCTTGTCTGCATCATCTAAAATTCCATTGAGTAAATCATACGCTGTTTTTTTTATTTTTCTTTAGCGTTTTCTTTCATATTCATTGCCTGCTTAAAATAGCTTTAGTGTATCAAGCTATTTTGAAAGCTTATTTAACTCGAATCCTGCTTAAGCCGATGATTCCTTAATTTGAATTGTTGGCTTATTTCGATGGGTTAATTGATATGCACATAGTGAGGCGTAAATTCCACTCAGAAATCCATGAAGACTACGTGCTTTACTCGTCACTAAATTGTATTGCCCCTTCAATAAGCTGAATAATGTTTCTATTTTATTGCGTTGTCTTAGGTGATATTCATCTGATGCACAAAGTTGAATAGCCTGCATATTCTTTCGATGATAAATAATTAAATCAATACCTTGATGTTTCAATCTAATTTTTAATTCTTGGCTGATGTAACCTCGATCCCCGTAAAGTTTTGCTTCTACACCAGCAACCAATTGCTCAACCATTTTTATGTCAGCAACATGTCCATTCGATAAAGCAGAACAACTAATTTCACCAAATTGGTTCATCACGATATGTAATTTACAGCCATAAAACCAGCCCATTGAGCTTCTACCACGTGATGCAATTTGGACTAATGATTTATGATGCTGAATACGTTGATTTTTACAAACTGGCAGAGTTGTTGAATCAATCCATAAATATTGTGTACCTTGGCCTTTCATCAGTGCCACATGTAAAGCGTGTAGAGCTAATTCATGCATATTGATCAGATGAATCATCCTTTGATAGCAAGGCAAGTACTTAAATAAATGGCTTTTATCTTCTTTTAACCAGCTGAAAAAGGCTTTGAAATTATTGAAATGAGAGCATTTGTACCAAATGGCAATAAAGCAGATTTCTGAAATTGTAAGTTGAGCAGTTCTGATTCTTAAGGAACCACGGTTTTGTTTGAGAAACTCCCAATAAGTTGATTCAAATTTAAGAAAAAAATCATCAATTACGCAGAATAATTCGGTACTATTGAACATCAGGACGAGAGTTGTGAGTTTGGTGTGGTAACTCAACTGATGGCTCTAGTCCTCTTATTTTTCAAGTCAATTTCTTATCCGCGATTCGGGTTAATTAAGGATGCATAAGCTTCCTTTTTTATAGACAAATGTACAAGAAACAATACTATAACTTTACACTAGTTCTATCTGCATACCTTTGATTTATACTAGCCGGATAACATCACCGGCTTTAAATCAGTTTAGCGACTTTATGAACTTAAAGAAAAATAAAAGACAGCTTGTCTGGGGTTTAAATCTGCTTGCATCGATGATGTATGGCAGCTTTACTTATGCGCAGAGCATCAGCTTTCATGACGCTGAACGTCAGTTGTTGCAAAACTCTTATAGCAGCCAAGCCTATCAAAGTCTGGAGCAGGCTTCAAAACTTGAAGCTGAAGCAGTGAAAGGTATAGGTCTGCCACGAGTCGACCTGAATGTTCGTGCGTATGCCTTTCATAATGAACTCGATCTGCCTTTGGGTGCATTAAAAAATAATTTAGAGCAATCCTTAACGGATGGTGTCAATAATAGAATTGATGAACTGAACTTAGGGGGTCTGGCTGACCCACTAAAAAATAGTTTAAGACAACCTATTCAAAATGGGGTGGGCTTAATTCCTGATAGTTCGCATGTCGTGCTGGATGATCAGGTGATTCGCCCAACGGTTTCAGTTATGATGCCGCTTTATACCGGTGGACTGACAAGCAGCGCCAAAGAAATCGCCAATATTCAAGTAGGTCGTAGTCAGCTCAGCAACAAACAGCAGCAAGATACGCAGCGTTTTGAACTGATTCAAAGTTATTTCAATGTCCAGCTCCAAAAGCAACTGCATGCAGCAGCACTGTTTAACTTGAATGCCATGCAGCAGCATTATCGCAACGCCTTAAAGATGGAACAGCAAGGTTTTATCAGTAAAGGCCAGCGCATGCAATTTGAAGTGGCACGTAATAATGCCGAACGCAGCCAGCAAAACACACAAGCCAATTTGAATGCTGCGCTGTTCCAGCTGAATAATCTGCTTCAGGAAAGTAGCATCACCGAACTTTCGACGCCTTTATTTGTCAATAAAACCGAGCCACAGGCCTTAAATCATCTGCTAAAAACTTTTAGTCAGAACTCTGCGTTGATTCAAAAAATGCAGCTGGATACCCAATTGGCCCAAGCCAATGTCAAAGCCCAGCAAGCGGCAAAAAAACCGAATGTTTTTGCTTTTGGTGAATATAGTCTGGATCAAAATGAAAACTGGATTGTCGGGATTGCCGCACGCTATAACCTGTTTTCCGGGATCGATAAAAACAAAAATATTCAGGCTGCCGAACTCAAACGCTCTGCCACAGAACTTCTCACTGCACGCACCCAGCAGGAAATTGAAAATCTGATTTATAAATCTTATAGCGAAGCACTCAGTGCACAGCAAAGTGATGCGCTTCTGGCACAAAACTTGAAAGCCGCACAGGAAAATTTACGCATCCAAGAATTGTCCTTTAAAGAAGATATGGGCACCGCCACACAGGTCATCGATGCACAAAATATGCTGAGCGGACTACGAGCCGAAACTGCCTTGAATGCTTACAAATATGTGATGTCACTGGCCACCCTATTACAAAGCCATGGCTCGATTGCAGAATTTCCCAACTACATTCAACATACCAACACTCACTATATTCGCTAATGGAGCCGAACATGAACGAAGATCAAAAAACCAATGATCCTGTGAATGAAGCGGCTTCATCCAGCGATACAGAAAAATCTCCTGTGCAACAGGTAGAAACTAAAACTGAAATAGAAAACAACGCGACGACTTCGACCGAGCAACAACAAGCTCCTGAAATCGCTAAAAAGAAAAAATATTTATTGCTCGCCCTGATTCCAGTTCTGCTGGCAGTCATCGCTTTTGGATTGTGGAAAAGCTACCAACCGGCTCCGCTTGAATTGCAGGGTCGTGTAGAAGCTGAAACAGTTCAGGTGGCGACCAAAGTGCCAAGCCGTATTGAAGAAATTTATGTAGAAGAAGGTCAGCGGGTCAAAAAAGGCGATGTGCTGGTGCGCTTAAACAGCCCGGAAATTCAGGCCAAAAAACAGCAAGCCGCAGCGGCTTTACAATCTGCGCTGGCCTTACAATCGACTGCTGAACGTGGCTCGCAAGAAGAAAATATCGCGAGCCTGTATGCCAACTGGCAATCGCTGAAAGCACAGCAAAATTTAGCCAAAGTTTCTTATGAGCGTGGTGCAAATTTATTTAAGGAAGGTGTGATTTCACGCCAGCGCCGTGATGAATTGTATGCAGCCAGTCAATCAGCGGCACAAATGACAGAAGCAGCGTATCAGCAATACGCACGTGCCAAACGTGGCAGCACCTCGCAGCAAAAGAGTTCTGCCGATGCACAAGTAGATATTGCCCAGGCTGCGCTGGATGAAGCCAATGCATTAGAGGCAGAAACCCAATTAGTAGCACCTGTAAACGGAACGGTGTCTAAAACCTATGGCAAAGTCTCGGAGCTGGTAGCCACCGCAGTCCCTGTGGTCAGCCTGATTGAAGACAAGATGTGGGTGAGCCTGAATATTCGTGAAGACCAATATGCCCCATTTCAGAAAATGAGCAGTATTGAAGGTTATATTCCCGCCCTAGATAAAACCGCCACTTTTCAAATTAGACAGATCAGTGCTGAAGGTGAATTTGCCACCATTAAGACCACACGTCAAACCGGCGGTTATGATGTGCGCAGTTTTAAGCTGCATCTTGTGCCCACACCAGTGATTCCTGAACTCAAAGTCGGGATGAGCGTGTTATTTAAACTGAAAGAGACCCGATAATGTGGACGGGTATATGGCGCGAACTGCGCTATCTGCTCCGAGAAAAATGGGATCTGTGTCTGGTCACGCTCGCACCTGCACTGGTGATTATTTTATTCAGCAGCATGTTTGCTCAAGGGAAACCGGATCATTTACCGATTGCGATTATTGATCAAGATCAGAGTGCGCTGAGTCAAAGCATTTATCAGCATGTGGCGCTGAATCATACTCTTAAAATTGCTACGGTGTCGGAACAAACAGCTGAAATTGAGCGCCTGCTAAATCAAAATAAAATTTGGGGTTATATCCATATTCCAAGCGGTGCCGAGCAACGTCTGGTTCGTGCCCGGGATGCTGACATCAGTATTGCCTTTAACCAGAGTTATTTCAGTATCGGGAATACCATCTCCTCTGCCATGCTGGTCAGTACCCTACAAGCACTCGCTGAATTTGGCGGACAGCAATATCTGGGCAACCGGCTGCCTTCTCTCGAAGCACCGTCGCCGCATATCAAAATATCGCCGCTGTATAATCCACAACTGAATTATGAATTCTATCTGGAACCCTATGTCATTCCGGCAATTCTGCATTTACTGCTGTGTTGTTGTGTGGCATTTTCCGTCGGTCAGGAACTGAAGCGACAGACCTTAACAAGCTGGCTCAGCAACTCATCCATCTGGATGGCATTGCTGTCTAAGAACCTGGTCTATGTGGCTATTTTTAGTGTGTGGACCTGGGTCTGGATGTTCTGGCTGATTGAAATTCGCGGCTGGTTTGTTGCCGGCTCGCTCGCCCTGATTCTATCGGCACAATTTCTGCTATATAGCGCCTATGCATTTTTAAGCAGTGCAGTGGTTCTGGCGACCAAAGATTTAAGTAAATCTTTCGGCCTCATTGCGGTCTATGGGGGTTCATCTTTGAGCTTTGCCGGTGTGACCCTACCTTTAAATAATGCGCCCCTGTTCACCCAGTTTTGGGCCAATATTATTCCGTTTACGCCCTATGCCAAATTACAAACTGAACAATGGGTGATTGGTAGTCCATTGCATATTTCACTGCAAGCTGGATTAATGCTGCTGGTCTATGCTTTGGTTTATGCTCTGCTGGCTTATCTGTTTCTTAAAAAAATAGCCAAAGGAGCAGTCCAATGAAATCCCTTTGGTTTTACTATCTACAAAGCTTCAAAGATATTGTCAGTCACGGTACGATCTTTACCACGCTGATTCTATCCGTCTTGTTTTACAGCTTTTTTTATCCAACCGCTTATCAGGCACAGCAGGCTGAAGCCTTACCGATTATTATTGTCGATGAAGAACAAAGTAGCTTAAGTACCCGCATTATTGGTCAGGTGGCACAAAGCCCCAATGTGGAAATTGAGGCGATTACCGGCAATTTTGCCGAAGCCAAACAATGGGTGGAGTCACAAAAAGCCGATGGTATTTTGTTACTACCGGACAATTTATCGCAAAGCTTAAGGCATGGTGAAACAGGTGGCATTGGACTGTATTTAAGCACAGCCAACTTTTTAGTAACCAAACAAATTGGTCTGGGCTTAGCTACATCAGTTGAGCAAACTTTGGCAGATTATACTGAACGCTTTGGTCAGGTCTCGGATTTTTCACCGGCCCTTTCTGTACATCAAATTCCTTTATTTAATCCACTGTCCGGCTATGGCAGTTATGTCTTTCCTGCGGTTGCACCTTTAATTATCCACCAAACCATTCTTTTGGGTTTGAGTATGCTGATTTTGGTATATCGGGAAAGAAAAGTAGAATTAAACGCAAATGCATTGATTGGGATGTGTTTAGCGGTCTTTACTATTGGCTGTCTGGGATGTTTCTATTTATTCGGTTTTAGCTTCTGGCTATTTGATTATCCGCGCGGTGGCAACCTGTTCGGGATGCTACTGGCTGTTCCGGTTTTTATCTACACGATAATTGGCATGACCTGCCTATTCGCCAGTTTTCTGGATCTGCCGGAACGTGCGGGGCATGTCATTGTATTCACTTCTATTCCACTGTTCTTTTTATCTGGTGCGGCCTGGCCGCATGCTGCCATGCCCACCTGGATGCAAGTCGTTGGCGAAATCCTGCCCTCTACCCAAATTGTGCAGACGTTTATTCAACTCAATCAGATGGGTGTGCCTACAACACTGATCTTGCCTAAACTGCTCTATCTTGGAATGATCGGTAGCTTGTGCTTTTTTTTGGCTTATCGACGTTTAATTTCAAACTGTGGAACTTTCTAGCTAGATGTTTAGTCCCAGATTTTAATGGTGCAACATTCTTAGAGAAATGAAAGGAAGCACTATGGGACAAGTTCTACACAGCAGCGTCACAACGACATAGACAGTGCGTCGAGCAATACAAAATAGTCAAGAGAGCTTAAGAACGCTAGCCAAGCGTTACCGCATCAATCAAAAAACCGTCGCAAAATGGAAGAAACGTACTTCAGTAGATGATCTTACAACCGGGCCAAAGAATCCTCGCTCAAGCGTGTTATCGCCTGAAGATGAGGCGGCAATTGTTGCTTTTCAAAAACGCACTTTGTTGCCGCTAGACGATTGCCTTTATGCATTGCAGCCGAGTATTCCTTATCTGACACGCTCGTCGTTACACCGCTGCTTGCAGCGGCATGGTATTTCATGACTGCCTAAGGTACAAGGTGATCGCCCTGTCAGGAAGCGCTTCAATTGTTACTTTCATATCGACATCGCTGAGATGCAAACAGCACAGGATAAGCTTTATCTCTTCGTGGCTTTATTGCATAAATATTTTTCAAGATACTGATTTTTAAGGGTCTTATAAAACTTTAATAAAAAATAAATATAATAAAATCAAAGTGTTAGGTATTAGTGCAGCAAAGCCGTTCAGGAGCACAAAGGTAAGGTAATAACATCTTTTTAATAGTGATATTTATTGCTCCCTATCCTTACATTAAAGTTTTATTTGGAAATTTACCTATCATTAACCCATTTTTCATTCATATTTCCTGTTATGTTGAGATTGCTTTAAGATATATTAAATAATAACATTAGTGATAATTATTATCATTTACATTAGCCAAAATGTCTTCTACCGTTCCTTCATCATTTAAACTATCTTTACTCAGTTTTTCGATTTTAGTTACACAACAAAGTTTTGCCGATGATACTCAGCAATTACCGACGATTACCGTTACAGCGGAATCAGAACAGAGTGAGCTCAGCTCTGAACAGAGTAAAGCCTATATCATCCAAAACTCGTCAACCGCCTCAAAACTGAATATTCCACTTAAGGAAACGCCGCAAACAGTCAATGTCCTTACCCGCCAGCAACTGGATGACTTTGCCTTGGATAATACCCGGGACGTACTGCGCAATACCCCTGGCATTATCGTCAGCAATCAGGAAACGGAACGGACCTCCTACCTTGCCCGAGGTTTCGAGATTTCAAATGTTTTAGTCGATGGCGTTGGTATTCCACTCGAAGGCTATAATTATAATAATGATAATCCAGACAGTTTTTTGTTTGACCGTATCGAAGTGGTCAAAGGCGCGAATGCCTTAAATAATGGAATTGGCGATCCCGGCGCAACTATTAACATGATTCGCAAACGCCCTACTCAGGAACTTCAGGCAGCCTTGAATGCCAGTTACGGCTCATGGAATACCCAGCGCTATGAAGCAGATGTATCTTCTCCTCTCACCCAGGATGGAAAAGTCAGAGGCCGTGTATTTGGTTATCAACAGACTGGTGACAGTTATCTGGATCGTTATGAACTAGAAAAGAACGGCATAGGTGCTGTTGTGGAGGCAGATATTACTGACACAACTCTATTGACTGCTGGCTATACTGAAACCAATCACAAGCCGAATGGTGTCAATTGGGGTTCTAATCCACTGATCAATACTGAAGGCGAGCAGCTCAGTTACTCACGGAATTATAATTACAGTCCAAGCTGGGCGCACTGGGATAGCAATATTAAAAGTTACTTTGCCGAGCTTGAACAAAAACTGGGTGGCGACTGGACAGCCAAACTGACCTATGATGAAAAACGTACACAACGCGATTCAAAGCTCTTGTTTCTGTCCGGCAAACCTGGCGCAAATGGCACTTCAGGCATCTTCCTCTACCCAGGCATGTATATTGATGACAATAAAGAACAACAAGCCAGCCTGAGTTTTAGCGGCACCTATCCGCTTTGGGGACAACGCCATGAAGCCTCATTGGGCTATGTCTGGGCCAAAAATCGTCTGGATGAATTGGGTTATGCTGGCAGCTTTGTCAATCCGCTGACCACAGATTTAGCCAGTTTTACACCCGAAGAACCAAGCTGGGATATGTCGAAAACCAGTGGTGAAATGCATATCCGGCAGAAGAACCAGAGCCTTTATGCTGCGACCCGACTGCATCTGAATGATGATCTGAAACTGCTTTTAGGTGCGAACTATGTTCAGGCTGAAAGCAGTGGTAGCAGTTATGGGACCGACACCATTTATGATGAAGATAAAGTTTTACCCTATGCCGGTCTGACCTATAACTTTAGCCCTGAATATACAGGCTATCTGAGTTATACCTCGATTTTCCGTCCGCAAACCACCAGAGCAGATGATGGCAGCATTAACAAACCGATCGAAGGTGAAAGCTATGAAGTCGGAGTCAAAGGTTCTTGGCTAGATGACAAGCTTACCGCCACCATGGCTGTGTTCAGAACGGAGCAAAGTAATTATCCGCTTCGTGATTCTGATGGTATTCCGACTTTACGCACAACTCAGGTCAGTGACCTGCGTTCCCAAGGCTACGAGTTTGGCTTGGCGGGACAACTGACCGACCATTTTAACTTAAGCTTTGGTTATACCCAGTTTAGCCTGAAAGATCTGATCAATGGCGGTGATGCGCGTACCTTCAATCCAACCCAGTCTTTTAATCTTTTAACTACCTATCAGGTGCCGCAACTTCCAAAACTGAAACTGGGCCTTGGTGTGCAGTGGCAAGATCAGACCTATCTAGATGTGCCTGAAGCAACCGCCAATGGAGTGATTACCCAGAAAGCTGGAATCATTGAGCAGGATGCTTATGCGCTCGTGAACTTAATGGCCAGCTATGAGCTGAATGAGCATATGACCTTGCAAGCCAATGGTAATAACCTGACCAATGAAAAATATCTGTTCAATTTCCCGAATCAGCAAGGTTTTTATGGTGCACCAGCAAATTACAGCGTTGCTGTGAAATTTAAATACTGATTTTCAAACTTAGCCTTGACGACATGTTCAGGGCTAAATCATCACTACATACACAAAAACAGGTAAAACAAATGAAAAAAATGATCGCTCTGACCCTCGGACTGTCTATGACACTTTCAGCTCAGGCGCATATGCTTTGGCTGGAACGTGATACAGATAAGCAGACTCATGCGTTCTTTGGTGAATATAGTGAACAGCTTAAAGAAACGCAGCAAGGTGCCTTGAAGTCTTTTAATCAAGCAAAGGCCGTTCAGTCTAGAAAAAGCTTTAGTCCTCAAATGCAACAAGATCATTTGCTTTATGCGACCCAAGGCCAGACAGATGTCCAGCTCAGTCATGAATTGATCTATGGAGAATCATTGTTGAGCTATCATGCCAAATCCGGCAGACAAAACTTGAAAGCAGAGTCAGAACTAGATATTGTCCCGACCCAGATCAACAGCAATACATTTACGGTACTGTATCAGGGTAAAGCTGCTGCGGATGTTGAAGTCACAGTCTTTTCCCCGCAATTCTGGCTAAAAAAATACACCACCAACGGCCAAGGCCAGATTACGATCGCCACGCCATGGAAAGGTCAATATGTCATTGAAGTTGGCAAAGAAGCAGACAAGGCAGGAAAATTGAATCAGCAGGCCTATAAAAAACAGTATCTGGTAACGACTTTAAGTTTTGTTTATTAAGTTTTTAGATTTTCATCAGTATAGATTTATTCAAGGCCAAATATGATGTCTGTTGTAGTGCAGCCACTTGCCATTCTCTATCGCTTAGGCATGACCTTTGGCATTGGCTACTTGTGCAGTTATTTAATCGCACTCGATCTGGCTTACTTTCTACAGGCTTTTCTGCCTAAAGCTGAGTCTGTCTATTTGGCTGCATTTACTGCCCTGATTTTTTATGTTTGTTTTGTGATTGGAATCTTCTGTATCCAAAGTTTAAAAAAGCTTTCTATCTATAGCCTGATTCCTTTACTTATTTTATTTCTCTTCTCCCGCTTCATAGGTTAAACCATGCATAAATCTGTCCGTCAATCCATGGCATGTTTACATTCATGGCTGGGTTTAAGCTTTGGCTGGTTACTCTTTGCGATCTTTTTAACAGGCGCGGTCACCTATTACCGACATGAAATCAGTCTATGGATGCAGCCTGAATTTGCCACAATGCAAGTCAATCAGGAAACTGCCTTAAAATCTGCTTACAGCTATTTACAGCAGCATGCACCGGACGCCCAAAACTGGTATATCGGAGTCGCCAATCAAGACTCACCGGTGAATAAAGTCTACTGGCAAAAAGCGGATGGTGGCTATGAAGTCAAAACCCTGAATGCTTCGACAGGAAAAGAATTACAGCTTTCAGCCACACAAGGGGGAGATTTTTTCTATAATTTTCATTTTCAGCTCTATGGTATGCCCTACACCATTGGTCGGCTGATTGTGACGATTGCTGCCTTTATCATGTTATTGACTCTGATTTCAGGAATCATTACCCATAAAAAAATCCTGACAGACTTTTTTACCCTAAGAGCCTTTAAAGGACAGCGCTCTTATCTGGATTTTCATAATGTCAGTTCAGTGATTGCCCTGCCGTTCTTTTTGACCATGACATTTACCGGGTTGGCGATTTTCTTTTATATCGTGCTGCCTTCCGGTATGAAAAAACTTTATCCAGACAATCCCTTTCAATATTTTGAAGAAATTCGCACAATCAATACATCAGCCACCCACTCAGTTCCTGTGAAAACCCAGATGCTGCCAATTCAACATTTTATCACCACGGCACAGCAACACTGGGGATATGCGGAATTTGACAATATCACGGTCAAGCAGCCCAATACCCAGCTGGCACACATAACCTTAACTCAGCTCAAAGATCATTCCATTACACGAAATCAGGCACAGCTTATTTTAAATGCTGCTACCGGAAAATTGCTTGAAAATACACGAAATGAAAGTGCAATTGCCACACTAAATGCCAGCATGTATGGTTTACATATGGCACGTTTTGCCGAACCTGTTTTACGTTTAGGGTTATTTTTCTCCGGCATATTAGGCTGCGCAATGATTGCATCCGGATTGCTGCTGTGGAGCCTGAAACGCCAGATGCAGAAAAAATCAGTGCGGTTTCATCTCGGACACTATTTAGTGAACCGCTTGAATATCACCATAATTATTGGCTTGCCGCTTGCCATGCTGGGATATCTCTATGCGAATCGTTTTATCAGTATTCCTGTAGGTGCACCAAATTATGAAATTTATAGTTTTTTCTCTATCTGGCTTGGCAGTTTTATCCTGGCATGTGTAACCCCACAGCAAGATATATGGAGAATGCAGCTTAAACTTCTGATTTGTGCTGCCTTTATAATTCCCCTGATTGATATTTATTATTTAGTTTCCCAGCAATATGTTGATTCTTTTGCGACTTATTGGCCTTTTTTGCGTATTGAGCTAATGTTATGGACCTTGGCCCTTTTTGCTCTATTTTTACACCAAAAAATTACGCCCATTCAGCAAAAAGCGGTCAATAAAATTCAGGCTAAATTAAAAATCACTCAACAGGAATCATCAATATGATATGGATTGCAGTGATCGGTCTGCTTTGGCTGAGCTGTTTTGGTTTTTATGTGGTAAGTGAAAAGCAGATCCTAAAAACCCGAAAATCTCATTACGCTTTTTTAGCGGATTTTCCTACGTACACTAAATTCGCTGCAGGTATTTTCTTATTCGTCGCGATGTTTTTATTACGTACCCAGTTTAGCTCCAGTATTAGCTTTGTGTCTCTATGGGTATTTCTAAGCCCTGTACTGTTTATCTTTATCTTAAAAATGAATAAAGCATTTTAGTATTTATTTAAAATCAGAAAGTAGCAAACAGCCTAGTGTGCTATTCACACGCCCTTTATTAAACCAATCTACCCAGTATCTGCTAAACCTTGCCAATCTGCTTTTAAATACCTCAAATGCATTATTTTGGCTAGAATCAAAAATTTAAATTGGTAGGTATTTGGTAGGTAGGATTCTTTTTAACTTAATTCAATACTTATATTACGGTGAGGGTCACCGATAAAATAATCAATGAATGGTAGAAGGAATAACACCATGGCTTTTAAAAATATTTCAGATCAAACTAACGGTTTTTATATTCCCTGTGTTTCACTTTTTGGTCCGGGCTGTGCTAAAGAAATCGGGATCAAAGCACAAAATTTAGGCGCCAAGAAAGCACTGATTGTAACTGATGCTGGCCTGTTTAAATTTGGTGTTGCAGATGATATTGCAGATTATTTGAAAGAGGCAGGTGTTGACAGTTATATTTTCCCAGGTGCGGAACCCAATCCAACTGATATTAACGTGCATCATGGAGTTGAAGCTTATAATGAAAATGCCTGTGATTTTATTGTATCGTTAGGTGGGGGCTCATCACATGACTGTGCCAAAGGCATCGGTCTGGTCACTGCAGGTGGCGGACATATCCGTGATTATGAAGGGATTGATAAAAGTACCGTTCCGATGACACCACTGATTGCAATCAATACCACGGCAGGGACGGCTTCGGAGATGACACGTTTCTGTATCATTACCAATACCGATACCCATGTGAAAATGGCGATTGTAGATTGGCGTTGCACACCACTCATTGCAATTGATGACCCTAAACTGATGTTGGCCAAACCTGCCGGCCTGACTGCGGCAACAGGGATGGATGCTCTGACACATGCGGTTGAGGCCTATGTATCTACGGCTGCTAATCCCATCACTGATGCCTGCGCAGAAAAGGCGATCACCATGATCAGTGAATGGCTCAGTCCCGCAGTGGCGAATGGGGATAATCTAGAAGCACGGGATGCCATGAGCTATGCTCAATATCTTGCCGGAATGGCCTTTAATAACGCCTCTTTAGGATATGTGCATGCGATGGCACATCAGCTCGGAGGCTTCTACAACTTGCCGCATGGTGTTTGTAATGCAATTTTGCTCCCCCATGTTTGTGAATTTAACCTGATTGCTTGTCCTGAACGTTATGCCAAAATTGCCCAATTGATGGGGGTGAATACAGAAGGCTTAACCGTAACTGAAGCAGCTTATGAAGCGATTGGCGCCATTCGTCAGCTTTCGGCTTCAATTGGTATTCCATCTGGGCTGACGGAATTGAATGTAAAAGAAGCTGACTTGGCCATCATGGCGGAAAATGCACAAAAAGATGCCTGCATGCTGACCAATCCACGTAAAGCCAGCCATGCCCAAGTGGTAGATATTTTTAAAGCGGCGATGTAGTGCCTCAATTTAAGTCTTCTCTCCAAGCATCTGACTTACATTTTTAACAGCCCCTGTTTCACTTCCTGAGGAAGTGTGCCAAGAGCAGACATGCATTTTCCTGTTCCTGGCTGATCCTTTTGCCTTCATAAGAGGATAAAAGCGGGGGGTGTTTCTTTTTTATGAAGTCCCCTTCATTATGAATATCGACATTAATCCCATGGTAGAAAAATGCCACGATTTTTTTAGCCCGTTCCAGCCAGAAAAAATTTCCCGTCGTATGATCTTAATATCATATTTAATCTCTGAGGAATAAACTGCGCGTCCTTCAAATGACATGAAGGTAAGCGTAGCTGATTTTAATGAAGAGCATCCCATCAAGCAGCTAGGCAAACTGGGTAGCCACTGATAAAAATTTTAGGATCAGGTTCAGTCTAAATTAATAAGCAAACCCACAGTAAGCAAGGATAATACTTAATATTCCAGAATTTTCCTATTTTAACTGTTTAGCTTTGTACCGATAGTTACATCAGCTTTAAAGATTTTTATATTTTAACAGAGTCTGATGAACGGGATGGTTTTTGGGCATCAGTTCAATCAGGCGTTCTACAGCATCAATCGCTTCAGGAAAATGTGCCACATGTTTCAGCAAGACATCGGTTTCATTAGCCTTGAAAATGGCATCGCTCAGGCGTGATTCCAGACAATCTCTCCAAGCGCATAGAAATGGACTTTCTGTTCTAGCCAGAAATACGCCGGTACATAACTTCAAGGCTGAATCGATATACCCAGCATCTAAAGATTGCTCTGTCATTAAAAAATCAGCCTCTACATGCGCCAATAAACGATAGGGTCTGGAACCCAGCATACCACCTAATACATCGCGTAACTGTGACATTTCTGCTTTTAAAGTCCCCATACTGACCTTGCGCTCGCCATATAAGGCTTGATGCAATGTATCTAGACTCAGACCCTGCGGACATAAGGCTAGAAGGGTCAGAATTTCAATCTGTCGAGGAGTCAGAACCAGCATCTTGCCATTAAACAGCACTTGAGGTACTGAAAAAGCTCGAATAAACAGGCGCTGCTTCTGGCATTCTAGTAGAGCCGACTGGATGATCGTAGCACAGCGCTCCGCAGCTAGTAGTGCTAAACTGTTATGCTTTGGCCAGGTAGTCGACAGATCAATGACACCTAAGACCTGTTTTGAATAGGGATCAATAATCGGGGCAGCGTAACAAACCCAATCATGAATGGAGGACATGTAATGTTCACTGGAAAAGACACAGCTGGATTGTTGAGTTTTTAAGGATAATGCCAATGCATTGGTTCCGACTAGCTCTTCGCGCCATTGCCCACCTTCAATAAAATGTACACTTTCTGCGGCACTTTGCATTTGTGGGCTAGAAGCTGCCCAAATGATGGTGCTGCCGATATCTCCGACCGCCAGCACCATAGAAGATTGCTCGGCAATATGTTTTAAATCCTGAGCACAATGTTGCAGGGCTTGGGCTAAAGTTGAGGAAGAAGTGGTCTTTTTTAAATCCGTCAGCGGTGCTGCTAAACGATTCTTCGGGATTTCAGCCGAGGATGAACGTTGCCAGGAGCTGGCAATACTCTGTCCCAGCTGTTCTGCATGTAAGGGAGACAAACTGCTGTTTTGCCGAAGCTGATCAGTATTGTGCCTTTTTTCCATCAAATCTTGTTTTGTCATCATTCCTTATTCTCACAACAATTCATGATTTACATCCGCTGTAATCGTTATTTTTTTAAAATGGATGAAAATATCGTGAACATGCTAGCTCCAACCTTTTTCCAACCTTATACCAGTTATATTAATCAAATAAGGTGCAGAAGTACCTTATACCAAAGCTGTAGAAGCGGTTTTGCCATACGAAAATAAGCAAAGGAAATAAATATGCGTTACGTCGATCCTAATCAACCTGATTCAAAAGTTCATTTTAAAGCACAATACGAGAATTTTATTGGCGGCGAATGGGTCGCTCCGGTCAAAGGTGAATACTTTGACAACATCTCTCCGGTAGATGGCAAAGTCTTTACCAAGGTTCCGCGTTCTTCTGTAGAAGACATTGAATTGGCCCTGGATGCAGCGCACAAAGCCAAAGAACAATGGAACAGAGCATCGCCGACCACCCGCTCCAATATTCTGTTGAAAATTGCCGATCGTCTGGAACAAAATCTGGAACTGCTGGCAGTGGCAGAAACCTGGGATAACGGCAAACCGATCCGTGAAACGCTGGCTGCCGATATTCCGCTGGCTATTGACCATTTCCGTTATTTTGCCGGCTGTATTCGTGCGCAGGAAGGCGGCATTTCCGAAATTGATGAAGATACGATTGCTTATCATTTTCATGAGCCGTTGGGCGTCGTGGGTCAGATTATCCCGTGGAACTTTCCGATTCTGATGGCTGTCTGGAAACTGGCACCTGCCCTGGCTGCGGGCAACTGCATTGTGTTGAAACCTGCAGAACAGACTCCGGTCAGCATTCTGGTGCTGGCTGAACTGATTCAGGATATTTTGCCACCGGGTGTCCTGAATATCGTCAATGGTTATGGGGTTGAAGTCGGTCGCCCGCTAGCCACCAACCCACGCATTGCCAAGATTGCCTTTACCGGTTCCACCGCCGTCGGTCAGATGATCATGCAATATGCCACCGAAAATATTATTCCGGTGACGCTGGAACTGGGGGGTAAATCACCAAATCTGTTCTTTGCTGACATCATGGATCAGGAAGACGATTATCTGGACAAAGCGCTGGAAGGTTTTGCCATGTTTGCCCTGAACCAGGGTGAAATCTGCACCTGTCCATCGCGTGCGCTGATCCAGGAAAGTATTGCTGACGAATTTCTGGCGCGTGCCGTTGAACGGGTGAAACGGATTAAAACCGGGCATCCGCTGGATACTGACACCATGATTGGCGCGCAAGCCTCACAGGAACAGCAGGACAAGATTCTGGGCTGTATTGCCACTGGTCGTGAAGAAGGCGCACAGATCCTGACTGGTGGTGAAGCACGTCAGGAAGTGGGGCAAGGTTTCTATATTGAGCCGACTATCTTTAAAGGCACCAATGACATGAAGACCTTCCAGGAAGAAATCTTCGGGCCTGTACTGGCTGTGACCACCTTCAAAGACTTCGATGATGCGATCAAGATCGCCAATGATACGATTTATGGACTCGGTGCCGGTGTCTGGTCACGCTCAGCGCATACCTCTTACCGTGCAGGCCGTGCTATTCAGGCAGGTCGGGTCTGGACTAACTGTTATCACATCTACCCTGCGCATGCGGCTTTCGGTGGTTATAAAAAATCAGGGATTGGGCGTGAGAATCACAGAATGATGCTGGATCATTATCAGCAGACTAAAAACTTGCTAGTCAGCTATTCGACCAAACCAGCCGGGTTCTTTTAAGAAGTGAAATACATTCAAAGCGAACTTCGGTTCGCTTTGAATGTATGGTAGCTAGCTTTCACAAAATATCAGCAACATCTTCAAGCTGCGGCCAATTCAAATAAAGTTTTTAGTCTATAAATACTTTTTTTAAAGGAAAGAGCATCACCTCAAATTTCTATTTGCAATAGTGTCATTTTAAGATAATTTCACTCTATAAAGATTTCGCCACATTCTCCAGCCATTGAGTGCCAGAAGAATAAAAATAAAATAAAGCACGGCGGTTAAATACAATGACTTATAGCTATACATGCCGACATAAATCACATCTAACACACACCATAATCCCCAGCTTTCAATATATTTTTTTGCCGCCCAATAACTTGCCACCAAGCTAAAAGAAGCCAACATGGAATCCAACCAAGGGAGTGATGCTGTGGTGAAATGAGCAAATAAGGCGCCAATCACCAGACCGGCGACAATACCCACAATCAGGCTATATACCCAGATTTTTTTATTCAAATAGCCAATCTGCACGGTGATAGCCTGGTCATGATTTTTCTTCGACCAGCTATACCAGCCATACAGTTGCATCAAGATAAATACGGCTTGTAATGCTGCGTCTGCAAATAAATTGACACGATAAAAAATAATCATATATAAAAATACAGCGACAATATTCACCAACCAGCAGACTTTATATTGTTTGGAGGTCAGCCAGACACCTAAAACGTTTAAAATGAACGCTGCAATTTCTATATTTTCCATAGCAATATAACCTGATTAAGCAGCCAATTTAGAAGTTCAGATTGAATGACAAGGTTGCTGTACGCGGCGAACCCAAGAATAAATAATCATCACCCAAAAATTCACCTGCATCACGCCAGTATTTCTTGTTGAACAGATTATTAATATTCAAGCGCAGCAATGCATCGGTCGTATTTAGCTTAAATTGATAAGCAGCGCCTAAATCAACCACACTATAACCTGCAACTTTCGCAGCACCCTCTTTGTTGGCATATTTGCTGGAACTGTATTGACCACCTGCCAGAACAGTGAAACCTGCAATGCTCGGTACGTTATAGCGAAGATGTGTTGCGAAACGAGCTTTTGGCACGTTTTGCGCCTGATGATTACCATATTGAACCGCTTCCACATTTTCTAAACGGGCTTTGGTCAAGGCTAAAGATGAAGTTAAGGCCAGATGGTCGGTTAATGCACCATTCAGTCCTAATTCCAGGCCCTGACTATGCTGTTCGCCTTCCGCAATAAAATAGCGAAGTCCTGAAATCGGCTTGCTATATTGATTATCCTGACGTAAATCAAAAACGGCTGCAGTCAACAGGAAATCATGGATCTGTTGTTTGAAACCAATTTCATATTGCTCTGAATAGATCGGTGCTAGAGTTTCAGCCGCATTCTCTGCAAACCAAGGCGCTGTTTTTCCATCTGACAGGCCTTTAGCATACGAGGCATAGACGGTAGTCGATTCCAAGGGGCTATAGCTGATCGCAAATTGCGGTAAAAATTTGCCTAAATCAGTATCGCGGACTTTTACCCGATCTGCATCATATGCTTGTTCATCCAGCTCGATCCATTTTCCGCCAATCAAAGTGGTCCAATGTTCATTCCATTCAATACGATCAAGAAACGTCAATGCAGTTTGTTTACTGTCTAAAGCTTTAAAATAAGGACCTAGATTTCCTTCTTCTGGGATCCTGTCGTAGGTATCTTGGTAAATATTACCAACATAGTCTTCTGAATTTATGTACTGGTTTATACCGTTGTAACGATTTCTAGATTTATCTGTGTAAGTCAAATCAAAGTTAAGGTAATGTAACGCCCGATCAGTATGTAATAGACCATCTAACTTGATTTTAAATTGGTTAGTCTGATAGGTATCATCAGGATTTTGATAATCGTAAATATCATATTCTCCCTGTTCACCAAACGTGTTACAGGAATATGCTTCTAGACATCCCTCTCGATAATAACCGTAAGCAAATGTCGAATAATCATCAACCTTGGATTTACTGTGGGCTGCGACGAGTCCCAAGTTCCAGTCATCATTCAATGCATAGCTATATTTTAAACTGCTATTCAGACTATCGATCGTGACCGGTTTGCCCCAAGTCTGATAACCCAGCAATCGGTCCCATTTCACATTTTCTGGGACTTTACCATCCAGTAATTGATAACCTGGCACTGATTTTTGTTCGGAACGCTGTGCTTCAAGATCAAATTCTAATTTGGATTGCTCAGATGTTTTCCAATCTAAGGCCAATGCCGCTAGATAGCGTTCACCATCGACATGATCGACATAAGACTCCATCTGTTCATTCACCAGATTGATGCGATATCCGAATTGTTGCTCATCACCCAAAAAACCACCGAGATCAGTTGCCACTGAAAACTGGCCGTGTTGATCGGCCGAGAATGTCAGTGCCTGAATATCTTTCGGTCGCTTGGTGACATAATTCACAACCCCACCCGGGGTCGACATCCCACTTTGAATCGCGGACATGCCTTTTAAAATTTCCACACGTTCTTTATTTTCAAGTGCGACGTTTTGTTCACCACGAATCACATTGCCATTAATGAGGTAGCTAGATGCCAAATCGAGTGCAAAGCCACGAGAGACAAAGTTTGGATAATAGCCAATTGCGGCATAGCCATCACCGATGGCTGCATCATTTTTTATAACATCACTCAGTACACGTGCATGCTGTTCCGCGATGAGATCTGCTGTGATGACAGAGACAGATGCAGGGATTTTTTGAAGACTGTCCGTAGCAAAACCCTCAACATTCACTTTGGTACTTGAGTAAGGGATGCTTTGATCGGCTTTGATGACAATCGTGTCAAGCTGTCGAACATCATCTTCAGCATAAGTCAGCGGGGCTAAACACAGCTGCGACAGAATGATCATATTTAAAGATCGAGTTAATACATTCTGTTTGAGTTGACGAGTGTTCATACGAAACCTTATGTCTGTGAAGTGGGTGATGATGCTGGGTTTAGAGAGAGCATTGAGAAGATTGCAATTCATCTTGAATGAGCCGGGTTAAGGTCTGGGTAAATTGTTGACCTTGTTCGCCAAAGAACCAGTCCACATGACCGATAATCCAGTCGTAATAAGCAGCATCTGCATGGTTGAGGTTGTGGGTAATGCCCACAAAATACTCCAGCTCTGAAAAAGCGAAATCCAGATGCACGATTTTCAGCAGTTCTGGCAAAATACTAAAATCTTCTTGTGGATGTATCTCGGAAAAATAAGCATGGAGAAAAGCGGTTAAACCGGCTTCATCAATCGGAATATGTGGGTTCTGCTTTAATTCCAACCAATCAATGAAATTACGTTCAATCGTCACAGCCAGATCATAAAGTGCCGAATTTCGGTCAGATAAACCAAAATCAATTACGGCAGTAATCTCCGCTTTGGCATCCGGTGCTGACCAAAATAGATTAGAAGCGTGTAAATCGTTATGGGTCCAAATTCTGCTTGCCTGTTGCAATACAGGCTGAATACGCTGGTGAACCTGTAAGATTTGATCTAAAAAGTAAGGATCTAAATTTTTGTCGGCACAGTAACGGCTTAATTCTGGACTGTTTACAATGCGCCGTTGAATGGCTGTAACGATATTTTCACTGTTTAAAAGCTGCTGATTGGACAATAAATAAGATGCTGATCGGCCTTGCCGCTCAGGAAAATCCTGCATGGCCATATGTAAGCTTGCCAGTAATTGCCCCGCTTTCGCAGCATGTTCAGCATAGAAAAAAGGTTTCCAGGATTGCTGATCTGCATACAGATCTAAGCCGGCTGCTTTTGCATAGACTTCATAGGTCCAGTCACCTAGCTCTAAAGCGGTCAGACCTTGATTTGAGCTAATCAATGCTGCAACAGGAATTTCTTTGCTAGCTAAATGCTGAAGAACGGCATGCTCCTGTAAAATATCGCGGGCACGACGAAAGGAACAATGGCTGCGCTTAATCAAATACTGATGCGCGACTGCTTCATCCCTGCTCACAAAATCTTGCTCCACCTTGACCAGAGCCGCAGATGAAAATGGCCGGGGACTACACCACAAAATCTCAAAATGACCTTGTAAACAGGAATAGTGCTGCTGCAGGCTTTGTAATTCTGGATCAGAAATATGTGCCCAGTCTTTATGTTCCCAGGCATTGCCCATACCATGACCTAAATCATCAGTCATTGTGGTCATTATCAATATTCCTGAGCCAGATCATTATGTAATAATGGAAAATCATTGTTTAGGCGAACATGCAAACAGTATTTTTAAATACATTTAATATTGAAGACACGCCCTAAAATTAAGTGGTACATACCAGTATTAAATTGGAGGCAAGTTTAGCCTTATAAATATAAAAATAAAATAGATCTCTCGCATAAATCAAAAAATGATCTTCTTTTTGGTTAATATTCGAACTCCAGATTTCTTAGCATTCGCGCATAATCTGCGGATGAAATACATCAATTCAAACAAGCTTTCTGATCCTCAGTTCAAGCTATAACATAGTTTTGAAATGCACCGTAATTCATTTTCATGACTTCACTAAGTAGCTCTTTAAATCCATGTTCCTCAGCAGCAAATTCTACCAGTGATTCATTGTTTAGATCAGTAACACATGCCATGGTCGAAATGACCTGTACACTATGAGCTTTGAATTCGCCCAGGTATATTTTGTTGAATTACGTTTTTTTTATTAAGATATTTAAGGGAAAATTCTCACGGAAAAAATGTTTTTTATCACTGAACCATATACAAGTAGCTAAATTATCCTGCAATTTTTCAACCATCATTGGATGACTACCGTAAACTAGGTAAACAATATCACCAATATAGATATTATTCATCTTTAGTCAGCCAAGTATAAGATCAAAATTCTGAAACTTCTGATAAATAAATTAATGCCATCAATTGAGGACTTTTTTTAAACTGAGAAAGCGTTTATAAAGTCCAATTAAGTCCTTGTCCCATTTCATAAATAATGAGTATTAATGCAATTACCATTAGTAAAATCACAATGGCTTCGACCTTAGTGAGCATCTTAAATTCTCCACCTTTCATCTTTTATATAATAAACAAAGTGAACAATAAATAACAATAAGGTTACAAAAAAATTACTAGATGTTACAAAAACAGGGCTGGTAAAGAAAAATCTCTCAGAGGAGGTGCTAATTCTTTTCAAACTTAACCTTATGTACTAGGCGATGTCCTGTATAAGACTCATGACCTACTGCGATCATATCAACACCACCTTCTTCTTCTAAACTTAATAAGAAAGTATGGAAACCCTGCATGTCATTTAACTCAATATTATTGCTGATCTATTTCATCGTACCTGGTTTCATATTGTTTATGTCTTCTTGGATTTTATTATAGGGGGATTACCGCAGTTGACCATTGCTATGCTCTTTTTATAATTTGCCATTAAATTATCTTCCCTATAAAAGATTTTCAAGAAAATCGGTCTGTATTTGGCCAGTCAACGCTACAAAAAAACTCATCCGATAAGTATTCTTACATAAACCCGAGGTTCTATAACTTGGATCCTGAATATCTTACATATGCAGACATAGCTCATACATCGGAATTTAAACTTACCCTCTACACTGAAATTAAGTTTTAGAAACGCAGAGGAAATTCAGATGGAAAAGTATTCAAAGATTCTAATCCTGAGCTTATTTGGATTTACTGGAACAGTAGCTATTGCAGATGAATCCATCCCAATAGAAGCAACTGCCGCCGCCGAAGCGCAACAGGTTGCTTTAGATTATGGAAATGAGAAAGACAAAAAATCTGAATCATCTGAAAGCCCTTAATTAAAGTGATGCCGGTCAGTTAAGAAATTGACTGGCATTTTCTTGAGTATTTCTGTGGTGTTCCTTTCACAACTCGTGGGCAACTCCTCACTCCCCTCTCAGGCAAAACATATCTCTTAGATTTTTCCAGTAAACTTTCTAAATGTTTAGGTAAATTACCTGCGGAGTCTAAAGAGTCGAATCTTAATATATTCAGAATGCCAATAGATGCAATATGAAAGCTGATTCTCAAAGGACTGACTTTTGCACGTTGAGCCATATGTTTCATTTGTCTTCTTAGAATATTGTAGGCAATAAAGCCCCCCATAATTATTGACAAACTAAATCAGGTTGCTTGTTCCTCAAATGCTTGCCCTCCTGTAAATCACTTTTGATTTCTGGGTAACACATTTCTATTTCCCAGCGCTGAGCATAAAGCTTCGCCAAGCCTATCAGTGGCTGTGTCTTTGGGTTCATTAATAAAGTGATATAACGTCTAATTTTCCCTTTCTGCTCAACTTCAATCAAACGCACTTCCCAATACCCCCTAATGTTGGATTAAGTTTCTTGGCATTTGCTGATATTGGCATCCTGATATGAAAGTCATGCTGAGAATTACGCTTGATTTAGAATTGTTCAAACACAATTTAAACCAGATCCCTTCAGGAACCTTTGTTCTTACAGATAGAGGTTATCAAAGGATTTATACTTTGTATCCCAATACCCTGTTGCCATTAGAGGCCAAAAGCCGCTGTAAACTGGATCCTGAACTAAAAATCTATAATCAGGAAATCAATAAAGAAGAATAGAAATTAAGTATGTATTTGGCAGTCTAAAAACTTTCAAAATACTTTCAGAACGTTATCGCAGTAGAGCTAAAAGCCCCCCTTTTGAGATTCAATCTAGTTGCTGGAATTTATAATTTGCAACTGAGTAAGAATGATTTATGAAGGAGGTCTAATCTAAGAAAATAAAAAAAATCCTAAAACCATTTAACTTCTTAGGATTTGAATGGGCAGGATATAAATATAAGCTTATGCTTGAATATCTAAGGTCATTTCAATTTTGTCCTGTGACCAGATTTCGATGTCATATTCAATCACTAGATCATCTGATTTTGAAATACGTTCAATATAAGTGGCGGTTTGACTTAAAGGAATACCTAAGTGCTGGCTCTCAAAATGAGACACACCGGTATTTTTAATTTTTAACTGACTACTCGTGTAATTATAATGAAAGTGATTTTTAATGACATCTTGGACCGAAGTAATCACATTATAATTCAGCACATCTGGAAACAGCGCAACAGGTAAATAATTATATTCTAGAAGTACTGGTACATCATCAGCATAACGTAAACGGATAATTTCAATAAAGCCCAATTTACGATTTTCTTCGCTAAAAAGATTACTGTGATCCAATCGCTGCAGCTGTCTGGTCGAGATCAGTTCAGTTCTGGCATTAAAACCCTGTGCCTTCATATAAGAACGAAAATTTTCAATTGAGTTTGGATAATATTGAATTTTTTTATTACTCACGAACCAGCCGAGATTTTGCCGTTTGAAAATTTTATCTTCGGCACGAAGCTGTTCATAGGCCTTACGCACTGTTTCCCTTGAACAGTCAAACTTTAATGCCAAGTACCGTTCGGATGGAATTATTTGATTAGAACTGTAATTTTTCAATTCAGCCTCAATCAAATCTCTGATTTCCATATACTTCATTCAGTGAATCCAGTGAGTGCTCATAAGTGATAAAGATAGTACTAAATTAAAGAACAGAGGAAAATTGAAAACAAGGTACAGATCAGTAAAAAGATGCATTCCCTTGTTTTAATGAGAATGTTTAGCAGCATGATTGATACGTGATTCTGAGAGAATATCGTTGTCCACTCATAATATTCTCATTTATGCAAAAAGAATAGACTAAATTTGTCTAGGAGAGTGGTGACAGTCTAATCTAATTAAAAGGCATCTACAAAATCGGCGGCTATTCGTAATAGTCGACTGAGAAAATCACGTACCTTGATTCTAGACATTATTGCCCACCTCTACTAGCACATTTCCTGACACAGTCCCTATCTATACATTTGAATGCCTTTGACTATTAAAGATTATCTTTAATAAAATGAGCTTTATAGGGCAATATACTAAGATCTCCAGACTGTTGAATCCGGCAAGCGCACTGAGTGCGGTTCCGTAACGTGACACTGGGTAACGTCTTGGACTGCTGTATGTAGACAAAAAATGAAAGCTGCGGTTTAAAGCTGGCGTCCTTCAAAATTTATCTCATTTTATAACTGATGTCTGGATTTTCAGGTAATTATACCGCACCAAAAAAACATCTATTCACTAACGAGCACTTAGGCTATTTATTATAAAAAAACAACCATACATCATTGATATATGTCCATTTATTTATAATTTTGTCATGGACATAAGTTAATTAGTTAATTTTTTAGGTCCCATATATCATCTAAGCGGAATCAATTAAAACCTGTTATAAGTCAGTGTAACATTGAAATTTATAGAAATAATATTTAAAACCGTTTTTTATTTTGAATTAAGGTGTCATCAATTAGCTTGAGAAAATCTTACCGGTCCTCATAATTTTTTCATGACTAAACGCTATGCATTAAAAGATGATCAGTGGGAACAGATTAAAGATCTGTTACATGGACGAATGGGTACTGTTGGAGTAACGGCCAAAGATAACCGACTATTTGTTGAAGCGGTATCGTTCAGGTATCCCGTGGCGAGACTTAATCGAACGCTTTGGTGATTTTAGAGTAGTGCATACTCGTTTTAGTCGTTGGGCTAAAACAGGTGTGTGGCAGAGAGTCTTTGAAGTGCTGTCACATGACCTTGACAATGAATATGTCATGTTAGACTCCACCCCATTGTATGTGCTTACCAACACAGCGCTGGGGGGAAATCAGGCGACTAGGCGCAGTAAAGGGGGCTTAAGCACCAAAATTCATGCCCGTACTGATGCTTTAGGCAACCCGACAGGATTTTATCTCACGAATGGGCAGGTCCATGACTTAAACGGTTCAGATGTGTTGCTGGACTTATCGTTGAGCCAGACCTGGTTTATGGATAAAGCCTACAACTCTAGGGATCGGGTCATTGATCCAATTTTAGAGGCGAAGGGTCAAGTTGTGATGCCAGCGAAAAGTAATTCTATTGATCAGCGTGATTATGATTGACATATCTACAAGGCAAGACATCTGATCGAGAATTTTTTTGCCAAGCTCAAACAATATCGTGCTATTGCCACACGCTATGATAAATTGGCTCAAAACTTCTTATCAGCGATCTTTCTGGCTTAATTGATAACACGCCCTAGTTTGAGATTGTCAAAAAAAGTGTAGCAACTTGCTACACTTTTTCACTTTTCTGAATAAGCTGTTTTAAAAAATCTTCTAGTTGTAAGAGACTAGCTTCGTCAATTTCCGAGATATTCAGAGAAACCTTAAGCTGTTTTTGATTGAGTTTGATATTCCCCGCAATCTTACCTGCATATTCAATTTTTCTAACCACAGATGTTGTGGTCAGTTTTCCTGGATCCTGACTCAATATTTTTTCAGCATAGGCAGTAACTTTACTTTGCTCTAGTTTTTTGTCTTTTACTTTTTCCCAAGCCCCTAGCAAAGCCTTTTCGGCCTCAGAAAGTTGCTCTATATGATCCGACAGAAATTTTTTGAATGCAGTTGCAGCAGTACGACCTAGCAGGCCTGGTTCCACATCAAGGTCATTTAAAATTGCTTGAGGCAGTTTTTCGTACGCTAAATACTTGTACATATCTTCGCGATTTAAACCCAGTGAATTGGCTAAACGTTGCTTGTTTTTCTTTAATTTCTCATCAAGTGAGTTCAGGCCAATAAAAATCTCATAATCTGTCAGATCCTGACGCTTTAAATTCTCTGCTAGGGTTAACAAAGACGCTTCTACATTATTTGCATCAATGATAATGGCTTCAATCACAGACTTGCCGAGTAACTGATGCGCCCGTAAGCGTCGCTCGCCTGCAATTAGTTCATATTTCAGATTATCCAGTTTACGCACTGTAATGGGCTGCAAAAGGCCGATTTCATCAATGGAATCCGCCAGTTCTTTTAACAGTGACTCTTCAAAGACTTTACGTGGCTGGTTTGGACTGCGGCTGATATCCTCAATAGGGACATTACGTCTAAACTCTTTCAGCTCTTTAATATTGTCTTTCTGTGCTTGCTGGTGTTTTTCTGTATTCTGTTTCAGTTTCTGAGCTAAAAGCTCTTTGGTGCTTGCCATAATGCTCTCAGGTTTAAACTTTCGCTACAATTTCATTGGCAAGGCTTTCAAAAGCCTTACGTACTTTTGAATTTTTTTCTACTTTCAAAAGTGATTGTTGCAGAATCGCTGCTTGATTGACTTTAGTACTTTGAGGAATGGTAGTTTCTAAAATTTTGCCCACCTGTTTCAAGGCTTCATCCCGAATCAATTTACAAACATTCTGACGTTCATCATGCTTAATCAGTAAAGCGCCTAAAAGCTCTAAATTTGGATTAATACGTTTGATCTTTTCAAGATGGTTTAAAAGATCTGTTACCCCATACAGTCCATATTGTGATCCGGATTCGATAGGGATAATGACATGGGTTGAAGATGCCAGCGCATTGCTGGTTAATAATTTAAGACTAGGTGGACAATCAATCAATATGAAGTCATAAAGATCTTTTAACAGTTCTAGCTTGATATTTAACTCTTCAGAAGGACGGGGAGCTTCTTCTTTTAGTTGGTCTTCTGTTTTTCCTAAATTCAAGGAACCATAAATTAATGATACTTTTTCAAAGTTCGTTTCTTCTTGTAATGCATCTGCCAACAACGAAATATCGCCCACCAGTAATTCTGCTGTAGTCACAACAATTTCGCTTGGATGTTGGATCCCAATGTGTAAACTTGCGTTTGCTTGAGGATCTAAATCAATGACTAAAACTTTGTTGCCCAGATTGGCAAGTTCTGAGGCTAGGTGCACAACAGTCGTTGTTTTACCACATCCGCCTTTATGGTTAGCAACAGTAATAATTTTTGCAGACATGCGTGTCAGATGCTTCCGTATTTGAATGTCTAGTAATATAAATAACTTTCACTCATCTTACTATAGTTTTTAAATTTATAAATCCTATTTGTTCAGATGTAAAACAGCTTAAAAAATAAATCTTTAACTAAGCTAGCTTAATTAATAATTAGAATAATTAGTTATTTAGCTAATTAATAATTAGGAGCATATTTTTATCATATAAAACAAATGCTTGGAATTTTAAAGGTGGAAGGTTTGTCACCGTAAAGTGGAAGGTTTGTCACCGTAAAGTGGAAGGTCTGTCACTGTAAGGTGGAAGGTTTGTCACCGTAAAGTGGAAGGTCTGTCACTGTAAAGTGGAAGGTCTGTCACTAGGGTGGAAGGTTTGTCACTGCTATTTTTTAAACTGCTATTTTTATTTAAAAGTAATTTAAAAAACAATGATTTAAGCTGTTAATAAAGTCTTGTAACCAAGCTTTAAAGGTGGAAAGGTTGTCACTGTATATTCTTGACCTGTGGATAATCTATTTTTATTGGATATTTCCTGATGATTATATGTGCAGTTATACCTTTCAAATCTAACGGAAAGGTGGAAGCCTCGTCACATCAGGGTTTCTATCTGACTTAACCAACCTGAATGCGGATGAAAAAAACTAAAAATAGGCATTCTGAACTGTAATTTCGGGGCTAAAGGTGGAAGGTCTGTCACTATAGGGTGGAAATATTATATTTAATTCCACTTTAAAGGCAAAAAACCGGCTAAAACGCTTTTTTTTGATGACAAGCCTTCCACTTTTAGAATCTTGTGGTGAAAGTCTTGAAAGTTTTTCCACTTTTGTATATAAAAACTAAGTCAAATTATAAATATCACGGTTATGACAGAATCTGAACCATTGCAAGAAGAATCGAATTATATTCCTTACTGTATAGGCAACATTCGCCATAATGGCGTTGTCAGTACCAGTAACCGTTTAATTCGCCCAATCGAGTTATCAGCCAATGAATACAAGGCGCTTCTATATGCAATGGCAGTTGCGAATTATAGTGAGAAAAATAGGGTAAATGGTGAAATCACTGAACAAACCTATATTTATTTGTATAAGGATGATCTGGCAGATTTACTAGGATTGAATAAACGCAATTCAATTAATGTTGCAATAGACCGGATCTATAAAGAACTTTCATCTCGGGTGGCTCATTTTATTATTGAGGAGCCTGCTGATGATGGTAAGAGAAAGACTAAAAAAGTACATTCTGTCGTTCCCATTATCCGTGAGTTAAGATGGGAAGATGACTCTAAAAATGCGATTCAGATTCGTTTTACCAGTGAGGTGTTACCGTATTTCACTCAACTGGCTGGGGGGAATTTTACTACCTACCAGCTAAAACATCTTTTTGCCCTGGATTCTGTTGCCAGTATGAGTCTTTATACGTATTTCATTAAAAACGAATTCAAGTACGCCAACCAAAAGAGTTATGAAGTGCCATTACTTTTGGAAAACTTGAAAGCACTGATTGATATTAATGAAACCAAATATGATCGCTGGGTAGATTTTAGACGCTATGTATTAGACAAAATAGTGGCAGAAATTAACGAAAATACAGATCTACAATTGGAATATGAAACCGTTAAGAAAGGCCGTCCAATTGTGGGTGTGAATTTTAAACTGCATCATCGGGTTGCTGATAAAGCACCGGATGAAATTGCAGTAATTGAAAAAATCTATCTTGATGTTCCATTTGAAGACAATGCATTCGTAAAAGAATTGGGGGCGAAATTCGATACGAATATACGTTCTTGGTATATTTTTAATAATGATGAAAATTATCAGCAATTCAAGAAGTGGTTCAAAAAAGTAGGATGTCTCACTGACTCTCAAGCAAATATTGTCATTAATGACACTTTATTCCAAATGGATTTTGCTGAAATTGGTATGGGCCTGAATGACTTTAAACGAAATATGAAGCATAAACTTAAAAATAATCCGGAATTCGTTCAAAGTATTCGTGAAAGACTGAATGATATTTTTGGTAAAGAGCTTATCTAAAAAAGTGTAGCAACTTGCTACACTTTTTTAGATATATGTTTGTAAAGAATACAAGTGGTAAGGACCCTAGGATAAAAACGACTCTGTTGGATAAAGGCTTTAGATATAGATCTTCCCTAAGTTATCCAAATTCAAGTGACAACTTGGGTATGAGGTCTGCCTAATTCCTTAAATCTATTCAAAACGTAAGTGTTCGCTGAACACACCTTATGAATTCATCCTATAAGCCTTAATTTAGTCCCCACTTAAAAACAAGTGGGGACTAAATTTATGACTACAAATAACTAGGGTCTGTTGACATTTACTGTTCATAATTAACCCTATAAAGGTAGCCATAAAAATATACAGGCTAAAGCAACAGAACTTTGATAATTTCTTTTGAGCTTGTCATATCGAGTAGCTATTCCTCTAAATTGCTTTAATCTACAAAACATATTTTCAACTAAATGCCTGATTTTATATAAATACCAGTCCATATGGTCATTGTTTGATTGGCTATTCGTTTTCTTTGGTATATTCGCTTTAGTCCCTGTGTTCCTGATCTGTTCACGCAGTGGTTCTGAATCATAGCCTTTATCTGCACATACCACTTTTGTCTCTTTTAAATCTAATGTTGATATTAAATCAGGCGCAACTTTAACATCATGTGTGGTTCCATCGGTAATCATGAAATCAATAGGATTGCCATGTGCATCAACAATCAAATGTATTTTTGAGGAGTTTCCTCCTGCACTTTTAGAAATAGATTGATTCGCTATGCCGGCAGAATGTTGATGAGCACGTACATGAGAGCCATCAATAAAAATCCACTCCATATCGGGGCATGAGGCTAGTAATTTGAATAATCTAAGTAACTTACCGCTGCTTGACCAACGATTAAAACGTTTGAAAATAGAGTTTGAATGACCAAAACAAGAAGGAATATCTCGCCACGGACAGCCTGTTCTAATTCTATAGAGAATAGCTTCAATAAAATTGCGTAAATTTGAGTTGTGGTGAATGGATAAATTACGCAGAATAACTTTCAACTTTTGCCAGTGTTGATCTGTCAGCATGGTACGAGGCATAGCGAATAGTAAAATTGGGTTTGGCGATTTGATTTTACTACTTCGCTATTTTTTTAAGCTAAAAGTGTCAACACACCCTAATCATATTTAAGTGACAACTTGGGTATGAGGGCGACCTAATTCTGTGAATTTATTTAAGACAGCTACGCGTGCATGAATCTCATTCACTTGACTATCAGCATTCATTGAGCAGAGTTTATCGCCTAATAATTTAATGCAATGCATCTTGGTTTCAAGCAGACTTTGCCGATGATAGCCTGACCATTTTTTCCAGATTGTCCTGCCCAAACATTTAACCGTTCGAAGGAGTTCATTTCGCTCTCGTGAATGAGCTTTTATATCTTTCCAGGGCTTTGCATTTTTTCTAGGTGGAATCACTGCATACGCTTGCCGATCTGCAATGACCTGACGGCATCGTTTTGTGTCATAAGCACCATCTCTGTATAGACAGAATCGATTTGTTCATCTAAAGGGATTTGAGCAAGTAAGTCTTCCAGTACCTGTGAATCACTGACATTATTTGCGGTGAGTTGTACAGCACGTATTTGAAGGGTTTTAGCATCGATACTATTATGAAGCTTACGCCATTTGCGGCGATATTCAGGTCCATGTTTCTTACGCTTCCATTCACCTTCACCTAAAAACTTTAGGCCAGTAGAGTCTACGAGTAGACGGAGACCTCCACTACTTTTTTGATAGCCAATTGCAACATCGATATGCCTTTGTCTTCTGCACAGTGTGAAGTACGAATATCACTGATATTCGGGGCTGCTCAGCCACAATGCTTAATCAGACTTTGGACAAAGCCTGTGACCATACGCAAAGACAATTTAAATAAAGATTTGATCATTAAGCAGCATTGAATAGCCGTATCGGAGTAAGTTTGATTTCGTCCATGTTTTGCTTATGGATGAGCATACCATTGAGTCAAAAGATCAAACCAAATGGAAATATTGCCTCGATTAATTAAGGCGCGCTTATATGTGGACCAATTAGTTGTACGAAAGATTTTGGGTGTAGGTTTATTCATCTAGGAATTATACTGCGGAATAAGACCTTATCGGTAGGTTTGTGCAACAAAGCCGTTTTCAGCTTAAACCTGCACAACGTTTTACTGAATCAGATATTTCAGAAAAATAGGAAATTAACCGTACCCCCATTCGTCAGGCCTTGTATCGCTTAGAATAAGAAGACTACGTTAATGTACATTTCCGTAGGGGGTGGGAAGTCAAACCCTTGGATTTTAAGTTTTATAATGAGCTGTTTGATTTGCGCATGATTTTAGAAAAAGAAGCAGTTAAAGGCCTTTGTGAAATGGATCATGAAACATCGGAAGAGCTACAAGCGTTAAAGAGAATTTGGTTAGTTCCTGTGGAAGAGTATAAACAGGAAACCAAGCAATTGATTTTTGTATTGCCTGAGTATCGTAGACAGGGAATCGCGACAGAGCTTTGCCAGTTGTTATTTGCATATGCACAGCAACAAAATATTCAGCATTTATATTTGCATACGGATCCATTTTTACCTGCGGCAGAAAAGTTTTGGCGGTTGCAAAGTTTTAGTACAGTCAGTCGTGATCAGCTAGGTATGTACGACACGATATATATGTTGAAAAGATTATGCTTATAAAACAATATGATTGTAGCATGTTGGGCTAAATCCTAAAAATTTGATAGAAAAATTAAAAGTTGGCATTAATTTTGCTTTTTTGTGAGAAGTATGAAACTCAGAGATATTTTTTGGTATGCAAAATCAACCTATGCAAGATACTTTTATTGAAAAGCCATCTTCTGCTGCAAACGAAACACTTGAAGACTATACTTTACGTTATGCTCCATATAGTTTCCGTCGTTGGAGTCCTAAAGTCGTCGCAATTACGGCATTAGGAGGTATTGCATATCTGGCAGACTTTTCGATTGGTGCTAGCATTGGTATGACATATGGGACAACGAATGCCATTTTTTCTATTTTATTTGCTGCACTTATTATCTTTTTAACAGGTCTTCCATTAGCTTATTATGCAGCTCGCTATAATATCGATTTAGATCTGATTACGCGTGGTGCTGGTTTTGGATATTTTGGATCGGTACTGACGAGTATTATTTTTGCAAGTTTTACTTTTATTTTCTTCGCTCTCGAAGGTTCTATCATGGCTCAAGGCTTATTGCTTGGGCTCGGAATTCCTTTATGGATGGGCTATCTCATTTCTACTATTATGGTTATTCCATTGGTCATTTATGGGATGAAAGCCTTAAGTACTTTACAAGTTTGGACCACACCTATCTGGTTGATCTTAATGATTGGCCCTGTTGCTTATTTGATTTATCAAGAACCTGAGCTTGTAAGTCAATTCGCTGCTTATGCTGGAAATGGTGGTTTTGCAGCAATAGATGTGGCTGCAATTATGTTGGGTGCTGGAATTTGTTTATCTTTAATTATGCAAATTGGTGAACAAATTGATTACCTACGTTTTATGCCTGCAAAAACTAAAGAAAATAGCAAATCGTGGTGGATAGCTGTTATTTCAGCGGGTCCAGGTTGGGTAATTCTAGGCGCAATCAAACAAATTATTGGTGCTTTCCTTGGTTTTTATTTGCTGACTAAAATTCCTGGGGTGGATAGCACGGAACCTGTACAACAGTTTAACGCAGCTTTCCATGATATGCTTCCAGGTTGGTTTGCACTTACTTTAGCGGTAATTTTGGTTGTTATTTCACAAATCAAGATTAATGTAACAAATGCATATTCGGGTTCATTGGCATGGACCAGTGCTTATACACGTATCAGCAAGCATTATCCAGGTCGTATTGTATTTGTATTGGTTAACCTTGCAATTGCTCTTGCGTTGATGGAAGGTAATATGTTCGCAGTGCTTGGTAAGATTTTAGGTTTTTATTCTAATTTTGCCATTGCATGGGTTGTGGTTGTAGCGACTGATATCACAGTGAATAAATACTTACTGAAGCTCTCTCCAAAAGAACCAGAATATCGCCGTGATATGCTTTATAATATAAACCCAGTAGGTATGGTGTCATTTCTTGTCGCTGCAGGAGTCTCCATTGCAACCTTTTTTGGCATGTTGGGTGAATTTCTAATGCCATATTCACCTTTAATTGCTCTGATTTTGGGCTTTGTTTTGACCCCAATCATGGGTTTAATTACGAAAGGAAAATATTATATTAAAGCTACAGATGATGGGGTAAAAGAACCACGTTATGATGCTACTGGGCTACCTATAGCAACAGTTTATCATTGTGTGTCATGTGATGAAGATTATGAAAGACCTGATATTATGTATTCACATAAGCACAAAGGTGTTATTTGTTCTCTATGTAAGACTTTGGAAAAATAAATGATTTTTCAGATATCTGCTTTTTAATAAGCTGAATTTCGATCAAATCAATAACCCTGATGATTTTGCATCAGGGTTTTTTAATATTTATTGGGGAAAACTCTAGAAAAAGTGCGGGAAAATCTATTCTAATCCAAAGAGTGGATACAACATCCATCTCAAATAACCCGACAGCTGCTATTTTTTTCTTAAATGTCCTGACATCATTTAAATGAGAAATCATATTTTCTTGAAGTTTTCATTTGGAGTTTCTGAGCAATATATACGCTTAAATGTGGTGTATGTAGAAAAATTGGCGCAATAATTGCTTTGAACGTTGGGGTGGTGCATTTTGTGAAAGCGATTTATATTTTGAATCAATTTGAATCAAAAGCAGTCCTAAAACAAAGTCAAGCATGGAGAAAAAATGGAAATTTATACTCAACGATTAGAAGCAGTTACAGAAAATTGTGACTTTGATGTCATTGAGCTGACTTTCGATACGCGCCAAAAGAGCCGTTTTCGTGCAACTTTAAAAAATGGGGTAGATATTGGTGCAGATTTGCCACGCACAGGCATTTTACGCAGTGGATCATATATTTCGACGGAAAGCGGAAATATTCTTAAAGTTGAAGCGAAACCAGAAAAACTGATGAAAGTTTCGGCACAGCAAGAATTTGATTTATTAAAAGCTGCATATCATCTCGGCAATCGTCACGTTCCCTTAATGTTGACGCCAACAGCATTATATTTCGAACCAGATCATGTACTGGCTGAAATGGTAGTGGGTTTGGGATTAAACGTTGCAGAGGTAGATCATCCTTTTGAACCAGAAAGCGGTGCTTATGCACAACATCAACATGATCATCGCTTAAGCCCAATCAAGACTTTACATCATGTCCATCACTAATCCGTCACAACTACTCAGCTTGTTGACCTTGTCATCAACTGCGTTACCGATAGGGGCATATTGCTATTCGCAAGGTGTGGAAAGTGCCATTGATCGAGGGCTGATTCATGATGAAGCCTCCAGCATTGCTTATTTTGAAGAAGTGCTGGAAATGCTCTTGGTTCGTTTTGAGTTGCCAGTGCTGAAACGTTTAATGCAATACAGTGATGACGAAGTAAATTTTACTTACTGGGCAAACTTTTACCGCGCCAGCCGTGAGAGTAAAGAGCTACTGGCAGAATCGAAACAGTTGGCATTTTCTTTAAATGCATGGATTAGAGACGTATTAAAGCAACCCGTTAAAGTGAAAAAACAGCTGGGCTTTGTTCCAGTGTATGGAAACCTGTGTGGCACCTTGGGGCTAAATCAAACAGAAGTACTCACGGCTTATACCTTTACCCTTTTAGAAAATCAGGTCTTGGCGGCAGTTAAAACCGTACCGCTTGGACAGATGAGTGGTCAGCGTATTTTGTGGCATTTACATGCGCTTATTCCCGCAGCAATTACGCGTGCGCTGGCATTGCCAGACACAGAAATCAGTAGTGCTTTACCGCAATATGCCATGCTCAGTATGCACCACGAGACCCAATATTCAAGACTATTCAGATCATAATTTTAAGAGGAAAAAACATGTCACAACGTAGCCCATTACGTGTAGGAATTGGTGGACCAGTCGGGTCGGGTAAAACAGCGCTGACCTTGAATTTATGTCAGGCCTTGCGTGAAAAATATAATATGGCTGTCGTCACCAATGACATTTATACCAAAGAAGATTCAAACTTTTTAACCCGCAATGAAGCCATGTCTCCAGAGCGTATTGTTGGGGTGGAAACAGGTGGTTGTCCGCATACTGCCATTCGTGAAGATGCGTCTATTAACCTCGCGGCAATTGATGATTTATGTGAAAAGTTTGATGGGCTTGAGCTGATTATTATTGAAAGTGGTGGAGATAATTTGGCAGCGACATTTAGTCCTGAGCTTTCAGATTTAACCCTGTATGTGATTGATGTGGCGGGGGGAGAAAAGATTCCACGTAAAGGTGGTCCAGGCATTACCAAATCCGATTTGTTGATTATCAATAAAACCGACTTGGCACCAATGGTCGGCGCAAACCTAAGTGTGATGGACCAAGATGCTAAACGTATGCGTGGCGATAAGCCGTTCTTGTTTAGCAATATGAAAACCAAAGAAGGTTTGGAAATTATTATTTCGTTCATTGAAAAACAAGGTCTATTCAAAGCTTAATTCGGGGAAACACCATGACTTATTTAAAAAGAACTTTAGCCACTTTCGCCGCAGCTTTTCCAATGTGGGCAATGGCACATCCCGGACATGAACAACAGAATAGTTTCTTGACGGGCTTTATTCATCCATTTACTGGAATTGATCACCTCACAATGGCAATCGCTTTTGGTGTGCTGCTGTGGTCAGCGGCTAATCGTTGGAAAGTAGGCGGATTGTTGGGTTTAGTTGTGGCCATGATTGCGGGTTTTAGCCTTGGGCAGTTGCATATCGTTTCCGCAAATATTGCTGAATACGGCATTGTTTTCTCCTTATCTGTTCTTGCCATTGCCCTATGGACCAAAGCCAATCGACTGTTTGCAGTTGCGACTATGGTTTTAGCAAGTTTTCATGGTATGGCGCATGGTGCCGAATTGAGTCATTCAGGTCATGTGATCGGTTTAGTCTTCGGCATGGTTGTTGCTATGTCTTGTATCTACGCAGGTGGCTTGGGTTTAGGTGCATTGGTACAAAAATATGTGCCACATGGTAAGAAAATTGTCGGTGGAATTGCCGCAGTTGTTGCATTGATTGGTTTGGCTTAATGATTTTTAGGTCGTTTTGATGAACAAATTTCAGCACAGCAAATTATTGGTATTGATCACGCAGAGGAAGCATGCAGGATTTAACCGTCAGTCGAACGCATGATGCTCAATTATGGTTTGCCAAGTTGGAACTCGGTTTTCAGGCTCAAAAAGAGCCTGAATGCACGGTGTTACATCACCGCAAACATTATGGTCCTGTTCGGGTACAAAAAATGCTTTGGCCTGAAAAAACAGGGGTTTGCCATGCCATTATTGTGCATCCACCTGCGGGCATTGCGGGTGGGGATCACCTGACTTTTGATATGTCTGTCGATGCGCAGGCTCATGCCTTAGTGACCACCCCGGGCGCAGGTAAATGGTACAAAACCAATGGTAAAAAGGCCTATCAGCATATCAATATTTGTTTGAATGCTGATGCTATTTTTGAATGGCTGCCGCAAGAAACCATGCTGTTTAATGGTGCGAATGCGCATTCAGAAACCATCATTCATTTGGATCATGCAGCCAGTTTTATTGGTTGGGACATGTTGGTCATTGGTCGCCAAGCACGTGAAGAGCAATTTAGTGATGGTGCCTATAGCAACCAGTTCAAATTGTTCCGTAATCAAACTTTGTTGGTGGCAGATACTTTAAGTTTTAAGGGCAATGACCGCTGGTTAAGTTCATGCCTAGGCATGCATGGTCAATCTGTGATGGGGAGTTTCTGGGCCGTGCCCCCCATGCAATATCGTGCCAGTCTAGATTTAGAACAGTATTTGGATTTAATCCGTGAACTGATGATGCGTATGGATGTACCTGTCACCTTAACGGTTTTGGATGATGTGATTTGTGCGCGCTATTTGGGGAATGATGTTCGGCAATGTCACGATGCTTTTGCTGCCATCAGAGCGAAATTAAGACGCTATTGGTACGATCTGGATGAAGAATTCCCACGTATTTGGAGAACTTAAATTCATTTTAGCCTGTAATTTCAAGACCAAATGACACAACGATTTTTGGTCATGTATAGCTCATGAGCGAAGCATCTCCACGTTTAAATAGGTAAAAGATATGGAATTAAATCCAACAGAAAAAGACAAACTTTTAATTTTTACCGCGGGTTTGGTTGCAGAGCGCCGTAAAGCACGTGGTTTAAAGCTGAATTATCCTGAAGCGATTGCGTATATTTCTGCTGCCTTGCTTGAAGGTGCACGCGATGGCATGAGCGTAAGCGAGCTGATGCACTACGGCACGACTTTACTGAGCCGCAATGATGTGATGGATGGCATCGCAGAAATGATTGTTGAAGTCCAAGTTGAAGCAACCTTTCCAGATGGTTCAAAACTGGTGACTGTACATCAACCGATTATGTAAAGAACTATAAGGAATAAAGATGATTCCAGGTGAAGTAATTACGTCAGATCGCGATATTGAGTTAAATGTTGGACGTGAAACCCTAAAAATAACGGTTGCGAACGCTGGGGATCGACCAATTCAAATTGGTTCGCATTTTCACTTTTATGAAGCCAATGATGCTTTGCAATTTGAGCGCGAGCGTGCCAAAGGCTACCGTTTGAATATTGCTGCGGGCACCGCAGTACGGTTTGAGCCGGGTCAGAGCCGAGATGTCGAATTGGTGGCACTAGCAGGAAAGCGTGAAGTGTATGGTTTTGCGGGTCGAGTGATGGGGAAACTTGACTAAGTCGGGCCATCAAAATCTTTTAAGAATTTAGAGTAATCTATGATGAAAATGTCACGTCGTGCATATGCGGAAATGTTCGGACCAACCGTAGGGGATCGTGTTCGTTTGGCGGATACGGAACTGTTTATTGAAGTCGAACAAGACCTGACCACTTATGGTGAAGAAGTTAAATTCGGTGGTGGTAAAGTCATTCGAGACGGCATGGGGCAATCCCAATTGTTGGCAGATGATGTTGCCGATACCGTCATTACCAATGCACTTATTGTCGATTGGTGGGGCATTGTGAAAGCCGATGTCGGTTTAAAGAATGGTCGTATCTGGAAAATTGGTAAGGCGGGAAATCCTGACATACAACCCAATATCACCATTCCGTTGGGAGCGGCCACGGAAGTGATTGCGGGGGAAGGTCAAATTCTAACTGCAGGCGGCATTGACACGCATATTCACTGGATTTGCCCGCAACAGGTAGAAACTGCACTCATGTCAGGTACAACCACTATGATTGGTGGCGGAACAGGTCCAGCAGCAGGGACATCCGCAACCACAGTGACACCGGGACCATGGCATATTGCGACCATGTTGCAAGCCATCGATGATTTACCTATGAATATTGGGCTATTGGGCAAAGGAAATTTGAGTTTGCCCGATCCTGTCCGCGAGCAGATTGAAGCAGGTGTGGTGGGTTTAAAACTGCATGAAGATTGGGGTTCAACCCCTGCTGCCATTGATAACTGTTTGACTGTCGCGGATGAATATGATGTGCAAGTCGCAATTCATACTGATACTTTAAACGAGAGCGGCTTTTTAGAAGAAACGTTGGCGGCATTTAAACAGCGTACCATTCACACCTATCATACTGAAGGTGCAGGTGGTGGTCATGCGCCTGATATTTTAAAAGCTATTGGTCAGGCCAACGTGTTGCCATCTTCAACCAATCCGACGCGCCCATATACGGTTAATACCATTGATGAGCATTTGGACATGCTGATGGTATGTCATCATTTAGATCCTGCGATTTCAGAAGATGTTGCATTTGCCGAAAGTCGAATTCGTCGTGAAACCATTGCCGCGGAAGATATTTTGCAAGATTTGGGCGCAATTTCCATGATGTCGTCTGATTCACAGGCAATGGGGCGTGTGGGCGAAGTGATTATTCGTACATGGCAAACCGCACATAAAATGAAAGTGCAGCGTGGACCGCTAGAAGGTGATACGCCACATACCGATAATCAGCGGGTTAAACGTTATATTGCGAAATATACAATTAATCCAGCCATTACCCACGGTTTGAGTCATGAAGTCGGCTCGGTCGAAGAAGGTAAGCTGGCAGACTTGGTGCTGTGGAAACCTGCATTTTTTGGTGTTAAACCTGCCATGATTATTAAAGGCGGTATGATTGCAGCAGCACCAATGGGGGATATTAATGCGTCCATTCCAACGCCGCAGCCTGTGCACTACCGTCCCATGTTTGGCGCAAATGCCCGCGGTGTGCATAACACCTGTATTACCTTCTTGTCTCAGGCAGGAATTAATAATGGTGTAGCGGAAAAATTAGGTCTGAAGAAAATCATTTCTGCATGTAAAAACACACGTAATATTTCAAAAGCCGATATGAAGCACAACACCTATACACCAGTGATGGAAGTTGATTCGGAAATCTACGAAGTACGGGCAGATGGCATACATTTGACCTGTGAACCAGCAGAATTATTGCCAATGGCACAGCGTTATTTCTTGTTTTAATTAGGGCCTGTTGACATTTTCTGTTCAAAAAAATAGCGAGAAAGTAAAATTTAATCGCCAAACCAAATTTACTTCTCGCTATGCCTCGTACAATGCTGAATGATCAACACTGGTCTAAGTTACTTTCTATTTTCCGAAATTTTGATATCTATTCCAAATCTAATTTGAGAAATTTTGTCGAAGCAATACTTTATAGAATAAGAACAGGCTGCCCATGGCGTGATTTGCCTAAAGAATTTGGTTCGTATAACTCAATCTTTAAAAAATATAATCGTTGGTGTAAAAATGATAAGTTAATGAAAATATTTAAATTAATTTCTTCAAATGCTGATATGGAATGGGTTTTTATTGATGGTAGTCATGTTCGGGCACACCAACATTCTGCTGGAATAAAAGATCAGGATATTTCTAAAAGCATTGGTGGAAATAGTTCTAAAATACACTTAGCTGTTGATGCGGATGGTAATCCAATCGAAATTATTATCTCCGATGGAACGATACATGATGTCAAGATTGCTCCCAAAATGATTGAAAAACTTGATTTGAGTGAAACGGAAGTATGTTGTGCAGACAAAGGATATGACTCTGAATCATTAAGAGAACAAATATCTATGAAAAAAACTAAAGCGAATATTCCAAGAAAATCAAATACTCAGTCAAATAATGATCATATGGATTGGTATTTATATAAAATCAGACACTTAGTTGAGAATGCATTTTGTAGGTTAAAGCAGTTCAGAGGAATAGCAACACGATATGATAAGCTAAAGTGTAGCTATGAGGGGGCAGTTGCATTAGCTTGTATATTTATTTGGCTACCTTTATCGGGTAAATTCTATACTTGAAATGTCAACAGACCCTAATTATCATATAGATATATTTTTTTGACTTCGTATAAGGTGTATTATGTTTATTTTAGAAAAACTAATTGATTCTTGAAAGTAAACAGGCTTCCATTATCAGATATTAAGAGGTCTCAAATTCTTTCTGATAATAGATTAACTAATACTTTTAATTCATCTCGTAATTGATTTAAGTTATCAAACTCAATGTTCTTGGTAAGCTCTTTAGGAATCTTTTCTGCTTCAGCAGATAAGTCTCGCCCTTTATCTTTTAATGAAATAAGAACTCGTCTTTCATCATTAGGATCACGTGATCGATTAATTAGACCAGATGTCTCCATTCTTTTTAATAGTGGGGTTAATGTTCCACTATCAAGATGTAAAATTTGTCCAAGATCACCCACACTTACACATTCTTTTTCCCACAAAACCAACATCACTAAATATTGAGGATAAGTGAGTCCGAGAGGTGTAAGAAAAGGGCGATAAGCTTTTACGATTAAATTAGATGCAGCATAAATAGGAAAACATAGTTGCTCATCTAAGCAAAGCTGATTCTTGGACATAGCTTTTTATTTGGTATAGACAGTGGTAGACACCTGTATATTACCTCGAATAGCATTGGAATAAGGACATACTTGATGCGTTTGTTCCACGATTTTCTCTGCATCAGCTTGTGAAATACCTGAAAGCGTGACATCTAAGTGTACTGTCAAGGCAAATCCACCATTGCCATTAGCAACCATTCCAACAGTACTCAGGACCTCTACATCGTTATCACGGATTTTATATTCTTTATTGCTACGAGTTACATGGATCACTGCATTTCCAAAGCATGCAGCATAGCCAGCTGCAAATAATTGTTCAGGATTCGTTGCATCACCTTTACCACCTAATTCTTTTGGCAAAGCCAATTTTAGTTCTAAGATACCATCTTCACTACGAATATTTCCTGAACGTCCACCGATTGCTTTAACCTGGGTAGAATAAAGATTACTCATTTTGATTACCTTTAAATAAATACATTGTGTGCAATATAATTGCACACAATGTATTTATGTCAACTGTTTTTTATATTCCATTTAACATAATGGGCGTTATACGAAATACACTTGTATATTAATATAAATATCAAACACTTAATAAAAATAGAAAAATCCAAGAATGCCCAAAAATCCGATTTTGAAACAAGTCGGCTTTTTTATGAGCGGTTTTGATACTTCTTGCCAATAAATTTGACTAAAAAATAGTCAGTTTTGAGGTTTTTCAAATTTTATCAATGCCTCAATGTCCAAAATTATCCACATTTTTTGTGGATAAAATTTAGGCTATTTTGTAAGCCCTGGCTCATACCAATCTCGGCCCTTTGCTGCTATCCGCAATACTGGAAATTTCCTATCATGAAGACATAGAGAGCAGGATGCTCCAGATAAAAAGAATAAGATGAACAACAAGGAACGTGAGATCAGACAGGAGTCAGATCTAAGCGCCAAATATGGAAAAGCCCGACAGGATGTCGGGCTTTTTTATTGCCTATCCTTTCTCATTTGCAAAACAAACATAATGCCCCTAAAATATAGACTATAATCTATATTTTGGTTTAGTAGATACTGTGTATGAGTCTAAATTTACCAATATGAAAGAACTGCGCGTTCAACATCGCGGTAGACCCTTAAGAGCTTTCTTCGCATTTGATCCCTTACGACAGGCTATTGTTCTATGTATTGCTGATAAAGGCGGTAAAAAGCGTTTTTATAAAGACATGCTGGATATTGCAGATGAACAATACCAACTTCATCTCACTACCCTAGGAGATAAATCTAATGGCTAAGACTCTGCAAGAATTGTTAGCTAGCCGCTCTCCAGAGAGCCAAGCCCGTATTCAAAAAATGGCTGATGAATTACTGCTAGAAAATCAGCTTCATCTTATTCGTGAAGAACTCGAAATTTCTCAAAAAGAGCTTGCTGAAACTTTGGGAATAAAACAGCCATCGCTTTCAGCAATAGAAAATCGTGGCAATGATCTTAAGATTTCAACCATGAAAAAGTATGTTGAGGCAATGGGTGGGAAGCTCCGTATTGATGTAGAGCTTCCAACAGGAAAACATATAGGATTCAACGTTTAACAATAAAAATGGGAGCTATAGGCTCCCATTTTTAGATTCGTATAACGTTGAACCCAACGGTAAATAGTCGTGTGATCAACATTCACACCCCGTTCGGCCAGCATTTCCTGCAGTTCACGATAGCTAATGCCATATTTACAATACCAGCGCACAGCCCAAAGAATGATTTCGCCCTGAAAATGCCGACCATGGAAAGGATTCATATGCTGCACCTTTAGCTAAAACAGTCTTCAGCTTACCATTCGTGGTTATTTGCAACAGTGCCGATTTTTTGAAAAAAGCATAGGTCTAGATAATCAAGCTAGATTTTTTAGAACTCCACATTGGTCAATTGTACATAAGCCATCACAAGTACCTCTTAAATCAGATAGTTGTTCAATAAGCTTTTGTTGCTTGATTATATTTTCTCTGATAGCACTGACATGTAAGTCAATTAATTCATTCACATCTGAACAATTTTTCTTGGGATTATCTTTATAGGTGAGTAATTGACGAATTTCATTCAAACTCATATTTAAAGTTCGGCAATTCAAAATAAACTTAATTCGCTCAACATAGCCTATATCGTAAAGGCGGTAATTTCCTTCCGTTCTTTCGGGTTCCGGAATTAAACCTTCCTTTTCATAAAACCTAATTGTTAATACTGAACATGAGGTTTTTTTAGAGAGTTCACCAATTTTTAAATGCATTGAGTTGGTATTTCCAAAAAATCTTGACTCTATAGTAACTATAGGGATTCTAATATTCAAAGTTTATAAATTTTTTTAATGGGTATAACTATGAGTGGCTGTGGATGTAGTAAAGAAACACCATGCGAAGATAAGAAATCTCAACAAGAAAATCATCCATCAATTGCAGAAGCAAGCAATTCAAAGAATTGTGATAATACGCCTAGCTGTTGTGGTGAAGAGGAAGAAGAAAAATCTTCATCTCCTTGCTGTAACACTTCAAACAGTTGTGAAGATACCGCTCAATCCTGTTGTGGTTCTGATCCCAAAGAAAATTTAAGCACTGAAAACGTTTTAAAAGATTCGCACTACATGAGTGAATACTTAGTTCCCAAAATGGATTGTTCTGCGGAAGAACAGATGGTTCGTATGGCGCTATCTTCAATTGATGGTGTTCAAAAACTCATCTTTGATTTACCTAACCGGTCTTTAAAGGTTCTACATAATCAAAAAGATGAAAATATAACTACCAAACTTGAAGCTTTGGGTTTTGGTGCAAAGCTTGTGAAGACTGAAACTTATATAAGCAATCAACAGGCTAAGCAAACAAGTACCTATACCATTCCTAAAATGGATTGCTCTGCTGAAGAGCAAATGGTCCGTATGGCTCTTGCAGATATTGAAGCAGTTAAAGGTCTTACTTTTGATCTTCCCAATCGAAAACTGAAAGTCTTCCATAATGAAGGGAGTCAGCAAATTACGGCCAAACTTGAAGGACTGGGTTTTGGGGCGAAACTTGATGAAACACAGCTTTCTACAGGCGATATACCTAATGAACCTGATCCTGTGAGACAAGCTAAAGTACTTAAACTGTTATTAGGCATTAATGCTCTACTGTTCTTTATAGAATTCATCAGCGGAATTATTGCTGCGTCTACAGGATTGATTGCTGATTCTCTAGATATGTTTGCCGATGCAGCCGTTTATGGTATTGCGCTATATGCCGTCGGAAAAGCTGCGAAATATCAAGTGAAAGCAGCCCATTTCGCAGGTTGGATTCAGTTATTACTTGCTGTCATCGTGATTATTGATGTCATTAGACGATTCATGTTTGGAAGCGAGCCAGAATCAACGCTCATGATTGTTATTGGCCTGCTCGCACTTATAGCTAACGTGACATGCTTATATCTTATTTCTGGTCATCGAGAAGATGGCGCACATATGAAAGCCAGTTGGATTTTCTCGGCGAATGACGTTGTCGTAAATATGGGCGTTATATTTGCCGGTGTACTCGTGGCGTGGACGGGATCAGCTTACCCAGACTTAATCATTGGCATCCTGGTTTCTTTATTCGTGCTTAATGGTGCTCGAAAGATTTTGGCTTTGAAGTAAG
>NZ_KB850178.1:111542-112607 GCF_000369745.1 Acinetobacter sp. CIP 64.7
GCTTATGCCACAATTAAAGGTATTGAAGTCATGCGTGCACTACGTAAAGGACAAGCATCGTCATTTTATTATGGTCAGCCTCAGGGTGAAGTGTGTCTAATCAACAGGGTTTTCAGTCTCTAAGTACTTTTTAAAGGGAACATCATCGACTCAAATCTCTATTTGCAACAGTGCCATTAAACTCGCCTCGGCTCAAGGGAAGTACAAAGGCCGGGTACATAAATTGAAGCCTGATCAAGCTGACGCTTTGCGACAAGCATGGAAGGAAGGGAAGTATCCTTCAAAAATGGCATTAGGCCAGGCATTTGGAATTAGTCGCCAAGCGGTATACCGTTATTTAAAAGCCGATGAATAACTCAATTGAAATTTACGACTATATTTAGTTTAGCTTATGTAAGCCCAAAATATAAATGTCCGGTTTCTCCAAAGTAAAAATGTCCGCTTTTAGAATACCAAATTTACACTAAGTATTTGATTTTTTATTTTTATAAATTAAAAGATCAACAAGCTAAAAGACGAATACGAGTTCGGATTGACTATGTAGAAGATAGAAATTTCGGAGATACTGAACCTGTTAGTGAAGGGATATCTGAGTTACGTTTACTATTCTTGGTATATAGCCGGTTGCTATAAGATTCCTTTGAAAAATAAGAAATTGCTTTGAAGTTTAAAATGCTTTAATTACTAATAATAATTTCTTTGGAATATTTACTGATTATGTCTCATTCTCATATCCACGGGACAGTCAATTATGGAACTGCTTTTGCAATAGGTATTGTATTAAATTTAGGATTCGTGGCAATTGAAGCAATTTATGGCTGGCATACGGGCTCTATGGCCTTACTGGCAGATGCAGGGCATAACTTAACTGATGTCGGGGGGTTACTTTGGCACTGTTGCAAATAGGCTGACATGATAAGCTAAATATCTTATTTATTTCGAGATACAGCAGATGAATCCCTTCCACGGTCGGCACTTTCAAGGTGAAATCATTCTTTGGGCTGTTCGTTGGTATTGTAAATATGGCATCAGCTATCGTGAACTTCAAGAAATGCTCGCTGAACG
>NZ_KB850178.1:113677-114248 GCF_000369745.1 Acinetobacter sp. CIP 64.7
AATATGGCATTAGCTATCGTGAACTGCAGGAAATGCTGGCCGAACGGGGTGTGAATGTTGATCACACGACTATTTACCGTTGGGTTCAACGTTATGCTCCTGAAATAGAAAAACGTTTACGCTGGTATTGGCGTAATCCTACAGATCTGAGCTCGTGGCATATTGATGAAACCTATGTAAAAGTGAATGGACGATGGTCTTATCTGTATCGTGCAGTCGATCAACGTGGCGATACCATTGATTTTTATCTTTCTTCTAGACGTAATACCAAATCAGCATATTGTTTTCTTGGAAAAATTTTAAATAATGTGAAGAAGTGGCAAATTCCACAAGTGATCAACACGGATAAAGCACCCACATATGTACGTGCTTTATCACGGTTAAAACGGGAAGGTAAATGTCCACCAGACCTTGAGCACAGGCAGATTAAGTATAAAAATAACGTGATTGAATGTGATCATGGCAAGCTAAAGCGGATCATCAGGGCCACATTAGGATTCAAATCTATGAAGACGGCTTATGCCACAATTAAAGGTATTGAAGTCATGCGTGCACTACGTAAAGGACAAGC
>NZ_KB850178.1:119823-126908 GCF_000369745.1 Acinetobacter sp. CIP 64.7
CATGCGTGCACTACGTAAAGGACAAGCATCGTCATTTTATTATGGTCAGCCTCAGGGTGAAGTGTGTCTAATCAACAGGGTTTTCGGTCTCTAAGCACTTTTTAAAGGGAACATCATCGACTCAAATCTCTATTTGCAACAGTGCCGTAAATTTGAGAATGAATCTGTACGTACAGACTCATTCCCTATCTATAAAGATATTAGAAATAGCTACATAGAGTTTATTTCTAGTTTATTCAAATTAGTCGTTCAAATTAGGCGTTACTACGGATGAACAATAATTTTTACAGCAGACTCATTATTATGAATCAATGTTTCAAAGCCTTTAGAAACAAGATCATCTAATGCAATCCGTTGGGTAATAAAAGGTTCTAGATTAATCTTACCTTGCTCAACCAAACGGATAGTTTCCTGATGATCATTTACATAAGCAATCGTGCCACGAATATCTAGCTCTTTCATCACCACACTATGCACATTAATTGTGGCAGGATGGCTCCAAATAGAAACGATAACGACTACACCAGTTGGTTTCATTGCTGCAACGAGTGTATCCATGACTTTATTGACACTACTACATTCAAAAGCGACATCTACACCGCGGTCTTCTGTAATTTTCATTACCTCAGCAACTACATCAACCTTAGATGGGTCTAGTACATAATCGGCAACACCCGCTTCTATCGCTTTTTCTTTACGTTTTGCACTCAGTTCAGTAATGATGACCGTGAGACCTTTAGCCTTTAAAATAGCAGATAAAAGTAAGCCTATTGGGCCTGCTCCACCAACCAGTGCGATATCGCCAGCTTTTGCGCCACTTCTGACATAGGCATGATGACCGACAGATAAAGGTTCTATCAATGCTGCTTGGTCTAAAGGAATATCATTTGAAATAGGATGTACCCAACGCCGCTGAACTGCAATTTTTTCAGAAAGACCACCACCGCGTCCGCCTAAACCAATAAAGTTCATATTTTTTGATAAATGATACTTATCATTGGGGCCAGTCGGCACATCGTCAGCAATGATGTAGGGTTCAACTACGACATGTTGCCCAATTTGGATATCATCTACACCCTCTCCAACTGCATAAACCACGCCTGAAAATTCATGTCCCATTGTTACAGGTGCAGATTCTCCCGAAATTGGGTGTGGGTGACCACAAGGTGGAATAAAAATAGGACCTTCCATGAATTCATGTAAATCTGTACCGCAAATACCACACCACGCAACTTGAATTCCAACTGTGCCTGGAAGTACTTTCGGTTCAGGGATATCTTCAATTCGAATATCCCCTCGGTCATAAAAACGAGCTGCTTTCATTTTATATTCCTTATATTGATGTTAACGGTAAACCAGTGCGTACACGGCCTCAACTTTCAATAAAGTATAAAAGGTGTTTGCGTAGGCAATAACCTTACTTTTGATAGGCCAAAAGAAAGCAAAAGCCTTTGTTACCCATACATAACATCCCTATTATGATGGATAACGTGTGGCATCCCTGCCACACTCGTGTATCCAAACGTTGCTTAAATTAAACTATGTAATAGTGGCGACATAAAGGTGCTCTTATCGCTATATATTAAAAACTTAGTGGAACACTGTTTCTAAAGCTTTTAAACCCACTTTGGGATCAAGTAGACCGTTGTAAATTTCAGGGATTTCACGTTCCACCCCAAAAAATTCATAAATGGCAAGCATCGCCCCACGAACTGAATATTCCACAGTAAAGACCACGTCATCTTCAATTTCCACAAACTGTCCAAGGAAAGCAAAGTTTTGTGAGCCTTGTGGAATTACCTGTGGACGATCCCCCGGTTTACGGCAGGCGAATAGGGCAGAGGCGTATGGCATCATGGCGGTAGTAACATCAGTCGTTGCCAAAACATGATCTAAAATGTCGTCAAAACCGAGCTGTTTAATCAGTTCTGTTAGGATTTCTTGCCCCGTGGCTTCGGACATTGGTTTTTTGATGTAATCGCCTATATGGTCAATTTGGAAACCGTAGCCCCATAAGGTATATAAACCTTCAGGTAAGTCGGCAAAGTGTGGCTGTGCAGGAACCACGATGGATAAATGCCAACCCGACTCATACCAAGTCATGAGTGCGCCTGTGCCTGGTTCATTGCCTGTATAGTCAATAATACGTTTAAGTAGCACGTCATCTTTCATGGTCAGAGTGAAAGACTCCCACTTATGTTCATCGACATTGCCATAAAAAGTCATTGGACGGCCAAAGTCTGGGGCTTTTTGTGCCAGCGTTTCCCAAAGCGTCCAGCCATGATCTTCTCGATGACGAATAAGGGCAGGCACGTCATGATTACCGCCATAACGTGAGTCTGCTGTAATAGAGCCTAAAGTGAAAATAGCTAAATCATTGGCTTTCAGATTAATTTGCTCTGAGCCTTCAGGCAATTGTACATATAGGCGTGAAGCGTAGCGTTCTTGAGTTTCAGCATTGGTAATGAAGTCTGCATCTGTGACATAGTGTCCAAAACGCACATCGACGCCTTGTGCGACTAACCAACGCTGTAGGGGCAGAATCATCGAGTCATATTGGTTGTACTTGGTACGTTTCACACCCGCTAAGGTATGAATGCGTGGCAATTCTTGAATAAAACGCAAGAAATAGCGTCTTAACTCTGCTGCACTGTGCCATTTTTGAAAAGCGAAAGTCGTGCGCCACATGCGCCAGAAATTGGTTTCAAAAAAGGTTTCATCAAAAAACTCATCAATGCGGCGACTGCCAATTTTTTCTTCTTTTGAAGCTAATAGGCGCAGCATCTGTGCACGATGTAGCGTATTCAGACCAAGCTTTGCTGCATCCGCAATGACATGTTCGGCATCAATCAACCGTGCATTGGCGTGGGTTTTCACTTTTTCATTAAACTCACGACATTCTTCACGCACCGAAATGTCTGGATTTTCCAAAGATGGAATACTGGAAAATAAGTCCCATAGGCACAAATAAGTTTCATCGGTCAGCATTCGCCCACCACGTGTTACCCAAGCTTGCGCGGCATGCGGTGTATGTCCACCATCCATCGAACCACCTGAAATATCGAGTTCTTCTAAAATATGGATATTTTTGGCAGGGACTTTGGCATCACGGATTGCAAATGCAGCAGCAGCCATACCTGCGATACCACCACCAATAATCCAAAGATGGGACTGTTGTGCGTCTAATGGGGTGCGCTTCTTCTTTTGCATGGTTCACCTTTAATAATGATGTTAAAAACTATGAAGTATAAAATGTGATTTAGAAAAACCTTAAAAATAGTATGACTTTTTATATATGAAAAATGTATGAAATGGGAAGCAATTTACTCATTATATTTTGTAATCAAAAAAATGTAAGTAATGGTTATTTTTAATACACATTTGTATTTTTTTAAAATAAAATATGATTTAAGTAATTGATTTTATTATTTTATAGAGTAATCACTCTATTTTGATCATATTTGTTTGTGTCTGAAGAATGTGTTTGAAACTAGGCTTTCTATTGATCATTAAAAGATATAATTGAATAATAGATCTCTTTCATAAATCAAAAAACGAGCACCTTTTTGATTGATATTTGTACTCTAATTTTCTTAGCATTCGTGCATAATCTGCGGATGAAATACATTGATTCAAAGAAGCTTTCTGAAACACAGTTTAAGCGATATACAGGCATCTCATGGTCAACCTTTTATTTAAATGGTTGAGCAATTGCAGAAGCATGTTCCAGCTAAAGGCAGACCACCCAAGTGGCACTGTTGCAAATAACCACGAATGGTAAGTTGAAGACTGTTTTAGCTAAAGGTGCAGCATATGAATCCTTTCCATGGTCGGCATTTTCAGGGCGAAATCATTCTTTGGGCTGTGCGCTGGTATTGTAAATATGGCATTAGCTATCGTGAACTGCAGGAAATGCTGGCCGAACGGGGTGTGAATGTTGATCACACGACTATTTACCGTTGGGTTCAACGTTATGCTCCTGAAATAGAAAAACGTTTACGCTGGTATTGGCGTAATCCTACAGATCTGAGCTCGTGGCATATTGATGAAACCTATGTAAAAGTGAATGGACGATGGTCTTATCTGTATCGTGCAGTCGATCAACGTGGCGATACCATTGATTTTTATCTTTCTTCTAGACGTAATACCAAATCAGCATATTGTTTTCTTGGAAAAATTTTAAATAATGTGAAGAAGTGGCAAATTCCACAAGTGATCAACACGGATAAAGCACCCACATATGTACGTGCTTTATCACGGTTAAAACGGGAAGGTAAATGTCCACCAGACCTTGAGCACAGGCAGATTAAGTATAAAAATAACGTGATTGAATGTGATCATGGCAAGTTAAAGCGGATCATCAGGGCCACATTAGGATTCAAATCTATGAAGACGGCTTATGCCACAATTAAAGGTATTGAAGTCATGCGTGCACTACGTAAAGGACAAGCATCGTCATTTTATTATGGTCAGCCTCAGGGTGAAGTGTGTCTAATCAACAGGGTTTTCGGTCTCTAAGTACTTTTTAAAGGGAACATCATCGACTCAAATCTCTATTTGCAACAGTGCCTAATTAAATCCCTTACAATTCAAATTTTTCAGCAACGACTTATCTTTGTTAAAATAGTATTAATTTATTTTTTTTAGGACAAACCTTAACAAAATTACAAATTTGTAATTTGGTTGTCATTTAGGTGTATATATCTAGGAATTAGTATATGAAGAAATTATTTTTTGGTCCAAGATATGATTAGATTCAATAATATATATATGAAGATTGTTTTAGTTATTTTTACTATAGTTTTTTCAACCAGTAGTTTTGCTGATGGGGGACTTCGTTTCTTAGAGAAAAATTTAGAAATAATTAACAATGAAAAAAGCAAAGGGTGTGAAGAGAATTAATTCAAAATTATAATGAAGCACATATAACTAGGAAAACTAAAAATTAGTTATTTTTAGTATGGTGTAACTAAGATTAATTAATTTTTTTAAATCGAATGATAAATATATTTATTGTTTTTAATTTATTCTTTACCATTTTCAAATTTTTAAATAATCCGAAAAGACTATTTTAAACTTTAGGGTTACATATGCTCCTATACATAGGCAGGAATAAATATGCAACTTAGTATATTTGCAACAATAGTACTGGAAAGATTCATGTAATAATGCTTAAAACTCTCTAATTAGTTAGGGAGGCATTGGAATTGGAGAAAGAAGTAAAGTGCCCACTAGCAAATGTGGTTATTGGAGGAATTATCTCATCAACCCTTCTTATGTTGGTTTTATTACCAATATTGTCCCGGTGGATAAATGAAAAGAAAGCTTCTTGACCAATTATAGTAAGCAATTTTTAGCAGAAATATTGAGGCTTACTCAAGTCTCTCAGCTAATCGTAAATAGAATAAGGAAACTATTGTATGTCAGAAGATCATTCTCAGAGCCACGCGGCTGTTACTGAAGAGAATAGTAAGAAGCTAATATTTACTGTAGGTTTGACCACTACGTTTTAATCGTAGAAATTATAACCGTTTTTATTACTCAAAGTTTAACTTTTGTGATTATCTAAAAACACATAGCGGTCGAATGGCCATATTAACTGACTTAAAATCAGTCGCATACTTTAATGTAGCGGTTCTGATAGCACAAAAGTTCGCAGCATGAAAACGGAACCGGCATAATTGATTTATAGTGAACCCATACACTAAGCATAATGATTTAGAGGACGATAATCCCAATGAAAAAATTCCTTTTAGGAGCTGTTGCCGCATCTGTTTTGGCCTTTTCAGGCAATGCTATGGCCAATTTTGTGGCAGGTCAGGACTATCAGGTGGTCGCAAAACCAGTCAAAGTCGAAAAACCGGGCAAAATTGAGGTACGTGAATTCTTCTGGTATGGCTGTGGTCACTGTTTCACGTTGGAACCGCATATGCAGGACTGGTTGAAAAAATTACCCAAAGATATCCGTTTTGTACGTACACCTGCTGCAATGAACCCGCTTTGGGAACAGGCTGCACGTGCTTATTATGTTTCAGAAGCCCTGGGTGTGCGTCAAAAAGCACATTTACAGTTATTCCATGATATTCATGACAAGCAGCGTCCAATTTTAGAACAGGCACAATTGGCCAAGTTCTATACCCGTTATGGTATTTCTGAAGAGAAATTTAACACGACTTATAAATCATTCCCGATTTCGTCAAAAATTGCTCAGGCAAAAAATTTGACTGCTCAATATCAGTTAAGCGGTGTACCAGCGGTGACCGTGAATGGTAAATATATTGTGCAGGGCAATGATGCCAAAGTAATTCAGGTGGTAAATTACCTGATTGAAAAAGAGCGTAAAGCCAAATAAGACGCGATTGATTATCTCTAAAAAAAACCTGCATCGAATCTGCAGGTTTTTTTATTTAAACTGGAGGAATGGTTATTTACGTCCTGACTGCCGGATCTGGTGTTTCTATCGGCGGGCGATACCAGTGTAAAATTCCTCGGAATAAGAGCTGCATCTGCAACACGCTTTGCGCTTTAAAGTCATGGGATTGAATATGAATCGTGGATGGCTTTGTTGCACAAACCTATCTGTAAAGGCTTTTTCAGCGATATAATTTTCAAATGAAGAAGCCTACACACAAAATCTACCGCACAACCAATTGGCCCGCATATAACCGAGCACTCATGAGTCGCGGAAATATTGCCATTTGGTTTGATCCTGCTACGCAATGGTATGCGCCATCAAAAGGCAAACAAGGGCGAAATCAAACCTACTCCGACGCAGCCATCCAATGCTGCTTAATGATTAAATCCTTATTCCGTCTGTCTTTACGTATGGTCACTGGCTTTGTGCAAAGTCTGATTAAACTTTGCGGATTAAATTGGATAGCGCCAGACTACACTACAATTTGTAGACGACAACAGCATATTGATATTGCAATCAGCTACCAAAAAAGTAGCGATGGGCTGCATCTACTCGTAGACTCTACAGGCATGAAGTTTCTAGGTGAGGGCGAATGGAAACGCAAGAAACATGGAGCTGAATATCGTCGCCAATGGCGTAAACTACATATTGGTATAGATGCCAAAACCCT
>NZ_KB850178.1:127083-149514 GCF_000369745.1 Acinetobacter sp. CIP 64.7
CAATTAAACGTTTAGGCAGGACACTATGGAAAAAATGGTCAGGCTATCATCGGCGAAGTTTGGTTGAAACTAAGATGCATTGCATCAAATTATTAGGAGATAAACTCAGTGCAAGGAGTTTTGATAGCCAAGTCAATGAGATCCATGCACGTGTGGCAGTCCTCAACAGATTTACGGAATTAGGTCGACCACTTACCCAAGTTACGCCTTAAATTTGGCTCAATTAGGGGCGCTTTGCATTTCAAATCTTTGTGCAACAAAGCCAATGTATATAAAAAATGGTTAAATAATTGCAAGGGGGGCTTTAAAACGTTTTAATCGTAAAGCATTTCCTAGTACAAATATTGACGAGAGAGCCATTGCACCAGCAGCAAATACAGGAGAAAGTAGCAGTCCAAATTGCGGATAAAGTACACCTGCTGCAATAGGAATCAGAGCTGCATTGTAAACAAATGCCCAAAATAAATTTTCACGAATATTGGTTATAGTCGCTTTGCTTAAAGCGATAGCATTTGGCACTCCTTTCAGGTTGCCAGACATCAAAACCACATCAGCAGCTTCAATAGCTACGTCTGTACCTGTACCTATTGCTAAACCAATATCTGCTTCTGCAAGTGCAGGGGCATCATTAATGCCATCTCCAACATATGCGAGTTTACCATATTGATTTTTTAATTTTTTAACGGCCTCTATTTTACCTTCTGGTAAGACTTCTGCAATAACCTCATCAATACCTAGTTTTTTTGCAATCGCTTGAGCTGTATGACGGTTATCACCTGTAATCATGGCAACCTTTAAACCTAACTGATGTAACGCTTCAATTGCAGCAAATGTTGATTCTTTAATTGGATCTGCTACAGCAATAATGGCAGCAAGTTTCTGGTCAATCGCAACATAGAGAGGGGTTTTTCCTTCTTCTCCCAAACGATCCGAAAATTGAGAAAAAACATTAGGATTCAAACCTAGTTTTTCCATATATCGATCTGCACCAATATGAACCAAATGTTCAGACACCGTTGCTTCTATTCCATAGCCCGTGACTGACTTGAAATCAGCAACAGGAGACAGAATTAATTCCTTATCTATAGCGGCTTGTACAATTGCTCGAGCAATAGGATGCTCAGACTTTGATTCAACGGCTGCCATAAGTGAAAGTACGGCATTGTATTCAAACCCTTCTAAGACATGCAGATCGGTTAAAATTGGTTTCCCTTCAGTCAGGGTCCCTGTTTTATCAACAGCAACCACTTTAGTTTCTTTGAGCAGCTGCAAAGCTTCCCCTTTACGGAATAAAACACCCATTTCAGCACCACGCCCAGTTCCCACCATGATTGATGTAGGCGTTGCAAGTCCCATTGCACAAGGACATGCAATAATGAGTACCGCAACTGCATTAACTAAGCTAAACGTTAGGGCTGGCTCAGGGCCGAAGATAAACCAAGTAATAAAAGTTAAAAGAGAGAGACCCATTACTACAGGTACAAACCACATGGTAATTTTATCAACCAATGCCTGAATAGGCAGCTTGGAACCCTGTGCCTGTTCAACCATTCGGATGATTTGAGAAAGCACTGATGAACTACCAACAGAGGTGGCTTTGATATTTAAGCTGCCACTTTGGTTAATTGTTCCTCCTACCACAGTAGAGCCTATCGTTTTTTCAACGGGCATAGGCTCGCCAGTAATCATGGATTCATCAATAAAACTTTGGCCGTGAATAACTTCACCATCGACAGGGATACGCTCGCCTGGTCTAATCTCTACAATCGTTCCTGTTTGAACTTCGGCAATCGGAACTTCTATCACCTGATTATTGAGCTGTATTCTGGCAACTTTAGGCTGCATTCCAACTAGATGTTGAATTGCTAAAGACGTTCGGCCTTTTGCCTTGGCTTCAAAAAATCTACCTAATAGAATTAAAGTGATAATAACCGCTGCAGCTTCATAATAAACATTGACCGTGCCTTGTGGCAGGACACTTGGAAAGAAAGTAGCAACCACTGAATAAAGATAAGCAGCCAATGTTCCTACAGCCACCAAGGAATTCATGTCTGGTGCTAAGCGGAATAAACTTGGGATGCCCTTTTTAAAGAAGCGTCGGCCTGGAAAAATTAATGCTACTGTGGTCAAGAAAAATTGCATTAACCAGCTATTTTGTTGGCCAATGTTATCCATCATAAACGTATGAAAGGCGGGAATCAGGTGTGATCCCATTTCTAAAATAAAAACGGGTAGAGTCAATAAGACTGACAAAATTAAATCTTTTTTAAGTTTTTCTAATTCAATATTTTTTTTATCTTGAAAGCTTTCCGTAGTTTGATGAACTGACTTTGCTTCAAACCCTGCTTTGGTGACAGCCTGAATTAACGAGTCACGAGTGACAGATGAGCTTGCCTGAATAGTCGCTTTTTCAGTAGCCAGATTTACATGAGCTGATTCCACACCCTCAACAGATTTTAAGGCCTTTTCTACTCGACCTACACAAGAAGCACATGACATACCCTCAATCGTAAGCTCTATTGGTTGCAGCGCTTCCACTTCGTAGCCTGCTTTTTCTACGGCTTTAATTAAAGTAGCGCGATCAAGTGGTTGATGCGCATAAATGACTGCTTTTTCGGTAGCCAGATTTACATGAGCCGATTCAACACCCTCAACAGATTTTAAAGCTTTTTCCACACGGCCTACACAAGAAGCACATGTCATCCCCTCAATCTCTAATGTTTCACTGTAGTGTGGCGTATCAGTCATTTCGGTACTCATATACGATCTCTATCATTTAGATATGCTGAGTTCTATATGCGAAGATCAGCTCGAACCAAGATTAGGGGGAATTCAGGGATTACTTTTATTTCAAGCAAGTACAGGTTTTATCTGTACGATGAGGAAAATAAGAGAGAGTAAAAGTGGTAAGGAATTCCCACTGTTACTCTAACAGAGATTAAGCAGGATCAGCTGTAAATCCACGCTCACTGAGAGTGGCAATGACTTGATCCTGACTCACCGTTGTGTTGATTTCAACAATACGGTTTTGTAAATCAATATCGAGTGAGGCATTCGAGTCGAGCTCTTTAATTGCGGTAGTAATGCCGCGTGCACAACCACCACAAGTCATATTAGCGATGTGAAATTTCATATGTTGCTCCTTTTTAACAAAACATTTGTTTAAAACATTAGAACAGTAACTCTAAACTTTCACCATACAACCAGCCTTTTTCTGAATCAGTGACTCGCTGTAACTTGGTCTGTTTACAACCTTACAGTTTTCTTCAGAGTATTCCAAAGAAGAGTGTTCTAATGACTACACTAAAAGTACTTAACCAACATTAACGTGACTTTAAAATGACATTTCTGTCATCTACGATCACTCTGAAATTTATAAGATTAGTTATTTCAATCAATGGTAGTGAACTGAATAGATGAGACCGTTATGGGTTGAAGATAAGCTAAAAACCGGTGACTACCTTTATGTATAATGCCTCATGATGCGATTTTACTGTTCTGATTGTCGTAAGTTGACAGTCCAGTAGAAACTTTATTGCTCAGCTACAAAAGATAAATGCAGTAATGTTAAATTTCCTCAATTCCCTTATTTTGAAATTCTCTTATTCAATACCCACGACAGTGGTTATATAGCCTGTTGTTAATAGAATTGATAGACCTAATAACATCTCAAATAAAATGGCATGACTAAGGTGTTTAGCGAATTTAGGATGTTGAAGACGCGGGGTGAAATACCATTTGTTGAAGGCAGCTAAAAGTAGAATACTTATAACAAAAAACATTTTAACCATGAAACCATAGCCATATGCAGTATTGATTAAGGTATTAAAATCTTTAATTAAAAGAAGAGCTACACTAGCGCCACAGGCGATTAATATCCCAACAATGAAAGCAGCAATACGTCCAAATACATGCATGCGATCTTTTAAAGGTAAACCACTTATTTCCCGGCTGGTTTTCCATAACGGATATAAAGACCCCATCCATAACGACATAACTAGAATATGGATTGATAATAAAATTTGAGCAAGTAAGGTTAAATTAGCGACATGTCCGAGCTGGGAAAAACTAAAAATAATCGGGATAAGTAAAATACAAAATATTGAACTTTCAATTATAGAAAACTGACCTTTGTTCCTGTTAAGTTTAACCACCATGAGAAGAAGTAAAAGAGCAAAACTAATAGAACGAAGAACGTATATATACCCCGTCGGAGTATTAACCAATATATTAATATACGTGGGGTCCACCATACCTGTAATACCAGTATTGGCAAAACTACCAATCAGAATAAAAAATCCCAAGGTACTGGAAATTAGGCCTAATCCAGCGCCAATTGTAATATATTTAAGAATCGATTCTTTTAGTTCAAGATATTGTCTAAGTAAAAAATAGCAAAAGGCTCCACCAACGACAAAAGCTACACTTAAATATAAAATAACCTTAGTTAACCAAGTGGCCCACATCCAATATTCAGAAATCATTATTTTTGTCCATTCTAGAACAACATGCCAGCACCTCACTGACATGTTGAAAGGTAATCAATTCTTATTTAGTTGATTTGATAGTGAAACTATATTCACCATTCATGTTGTGACCATCTTTCCCCATTGTTGTCCAGACAACGGTATATTTACCTTTTTTCAGTTTCGGAAGAGCGACATCAAAGGATTTCTTTAAGTCATGAGTAACTTCATATTTTAAAGGAACATCTCTTCGCTGAGCATCCAGTAACTTAATATTCATCAACATAACCTCTGCACCAAAGTTAAGGGTCAAGTTCTTTGGTTGACTAAGGATAGATGCATTTTCCGCAGGAATCGCACTCACTAAACTCACATGAGCGAACGTAGTTGTAGTAGCCACAATCATCGTTGCAGCTACTACAACATTACGTAGAGCAGTCATTTTATTTTGAAATAATTTCATTTACGTTTCCTCTTGATTCGTTAGTTCATTAGAGATGACTTTATAAAATCTATATTTAATGAGACCACATCATCTCCTCTTATATTTCAATTATTAGTGAGAGACAGAAACAGAGCGATGACTTCAAAATTACATTTTTGTCATTTTTAAAATTTAAAATCTTTAACTATTAAAATAATCTTATTGAAAAATAATGATCATTTAACAAACAAATTATGTAGGTGGTTGATTTATGAAATGTAGTAATCATTTTGACTAAGAAAATAGTAGCTATTTAATTTTTTATATTTTAGTTTAAATATAAACATGTTATGTTTAATTTGATCTAATATAAATTTGTGGGCTAAGCACATGACTCAAACACGTCCAAGAATGACCAAATTATTTGAACAGCTTGGTTTAGCTTCTACTGAAGAAGCAATTGCAAAATTCATAGAGAGCCATCAGCTAGCTGGAGATGTTTTTTTAACACAAGCAATTTTTTGGACTGATGCTCAACGTCATTTTTTAGAAGAAAAACTACACTCTGATGGTGAATGGACGACAGTGATTGATCAATTAAATGAGTCTTTACATGAAAATTCAGTAAAATAATTTTCCGTTAGTATTAGGGTGTGTTGACACTTTTAGCTTAAAAAAATAGCGAAGTAGTAAAATCAAATCGCCAAACACAATTTTACTATTCGCTATGCCTCGTACCATGCTGACAGATCAACACTGGCAAAAGTTGAAAGTTATTCTGCGTAATTTATCCATTCACCACAACTCAAATTTACGCAATTTTATTGAAGCTATTCTCTATAGAATTAGAACAGGCTGTCCGTGGCGAGATATTCCTTGTTGTTTTGGTCATTCCAACTCTATTTTCAAACGTTTTAATCGTTGGTCAAGCAGCGGTAAGTTACTTAGATTATTCAAATTATTAGCATCATGCCCCGATATGGAGTGGATTTTTATTGATGGCTCTCATGTACGTGCTCATCAACATTCTGCCGGCATAGCGAATCAATCTATTTCTAAAAGTGTAGGAGGAAACTCCTCAAAAATACATTTGATTGTTGATGCACATGGCAATCCTATTGATTTCATGATTACCGATGGAACCACACATGATGTTAAAGTTGCACCTGATTTAATATCAACATTAGATTTAAAAGAGACAAAAGTGGTATGTGCAGATAAAGGCTATGATTCAGAACCACTGCGTGAACAGATCAGGAAAACAGGGACTAAAGCGAATATACCAAAGAAAACAAATAGCCAATCGAACAATGACCATATGGACTGGTATTTATATAAAATCAGGCATTTAGTTGAAAATATGTTTTGTAGATTAAAGCAATTTAGAGGAATAGCTACTCGATATGACAAGCTCAAAAGAAATTATCAAAGTTCTGTTGCTTTAGCCTGTATATTTTTATGGCTACCTTTATAGGGTTAATTATGAACAGTAAATGTCAACAGACCCTAATTAATAGTGCTAAAATTTTTAAGAGAGACAGAGAATAACCAAAAATTTCATCAGTTTAGTAGTCAAATTCCTAGACTCTGTTCAGTACTAAAACATAGCTTTTACTTCCAAATTATTTAAAGGAAAAAATTATGATGAAATTCAAAAACATTTTTTTGGGCTTATGTATCGCAGCCGCGTCATTGAATACATTTGCACAGCAATCCGATGAACACAAAGATCACCACCCTGAAAAAACAGCACCATCTGCAGTAACAATTAAGCAAACAGTTACCAGCACCACTGCTACAGATAAAATGGCTGCAATGGATCAACACATGAAGGCGATGCAAGCCATGCATGAGAAGATGATGGCTGCAAAAACCCCACAAGAACGTCAGAAACTTATGGCTGAGCACATGAAACTCATGCAAGGAGGTATGAGTATGATGAAACAGATGGGCAGCCAAAGCATGAATGCAAATATGGCTGACCGTCAGCAGATGATGGAAAAACGTATGGACATGATGCAATCCATGATGCAGATGATGATGGACTGTATGCCTCCGTCAGCAACTAAATAGTTACCCATGAATTAGGGGAAAGCACCATGAATCACCAACACCAAGAAAATAATTCAGTACCTAACTTTTGGTCTACACGTTATGCCATTGGTCTAATCGTGCTGGGTGGTATCGCAGCTTATTTTCTATTAACGGAACATTTAGCCCACGTTATCGGTGCTTTGCCTTATTTATTCCTTTTAGCGTGTCCACTGATGCATATTTTTATGCATGGTGGTCATGGGCATAACCACTCGCAGCAAAAAAAATCCGATATATCTGATAACAAAAAATAGCTCTTATCAGGAGATCCATCATGAATCATGCGGAATCGGCTTATGGTTTATGGACGCTGGTTATCATTAACTCAGCAGTTTTTATCATGTTCGCTTTCAGTTTTTTTAGACCTTCCACTGCGCGCGATTGGCGTACATTTGGGGCCTTTTCGGCTTTTATCATTGCTCTATTTGTCGAAATGTATGGTTTTCCTTTAACCATTTACCTGTTATCTGGTTGGCTTCAAACTCGCTTCCCTCAACTTGACTTACTTTCTCATAATGCAGGTCACTTGTGGTCAACGCTATTAGGTGAAAAAGGTGATCCACATTTTGGCATTTTGCATATCGCCAGTTACGTTTTCTTGGGCTATGGATTTTACCTGTTATCAACGTCATGGCACGTGCTGTACAACGCGCAACGTCAGCATTCTTTAGCGATCACAGGCCCTTATGCACGTATACGTCACCCACAATACGTGGCTTTTGTGATGATCTTGCTGGGTTTTTTATTGCAATGGCCAACTTTACTGACACTGATTATGTTTCCAATCCTACTCTTAATGTACAGCCGCTTGGCAATTAAGGAAGAGGCTGAAATGAGTAAACAGTTTGGCGCTGTCTATGACAGCTATGCTCAACAGACTCCGAGATTTATTCCAAAATTCGGCCATAAAACCACTTTACCATAAGAGAATTATTTATGTCAGATCAAAAAAATCATAACCAGGACCATATGGCACAGGCTACAACAGACGTACTGAAAGACCCAGTCTGTGGTATGACCGTCACTGAAGAATCGAAATACCATGAGGAATTTAAGGGGAAAACTTACTTTTTTTGCAGTGATAAATGTCAATCAAAGTTTCATAGCAGCCCGGTGCAATATATCGCTAAACCCGCAACGACGACTGCCGATGCACATACACAGCATCATCAGACTGTTCAACACGTTAATGCGGCAAGCACAACAGGTACGACCATCTATACATGCCCAATGCATCCAGAAATCAGGCAAGATCATCCTGGAAACTGTCCTAAATGCGGAATGACACTGGAGCCACTCATTCCTGAATTAGAGGAAGATGAGAATCCGGAGTTACGTGATTTCCGCCGACGCTTCTGGTGGACACTGCCATTGACCATCATCGTGACTTTTTTGGCGATGTTTGGTCATCAAATGAACCTGTTCAATATGGCTGTTCAGAGCTGGATTGAACTGGTGTTGTCACTCCCAATTGTACTTTGGGCAGGTTGGCCATTTTTTTCCCGGGGTTGGCAATCGGTTGTGAATCGCAGCCCGAACATGTGGACGCTGATTGGTTTGGGCACTGGAGCTGCATTTATTTATAGTGTGGTCGCAACCATTGCACCGCAAATCTTCCCAGACTCATTTATTTCCATGGGTCGTGTCGCTGTTTACTTTGAAGCTTCAGCGGTCATCATTTCATTGACCCTACTGGGACAAATATTGGAGTTAAAAGCACGTTCGCAAACTTCTGCTGCAATTAAGTCACTCCTTGGGCTCGCTCCTAAAACAGCTCGCCGAATCCTGCCTGATGGAACTGAAGAAGATGTTCCTCTAACGCATGTCCATGTAGGAGATTTACTCAGAATTCGCCCAGGTGAAAAAGTGCCTGTGGATGGTGTAATCACTGAAGGAAGTAGTTCAGTGGATGAATCGATGCTGACAGGTGAACCTTTACCTATCACTAAACGCATCGGTGATAAAGTCATTGGTGCTACCCTGAATACCAATGGTTCCCTAATCATGCGTTCAGAGAAAATTGGTTCAAGTACCATGTTATCCCAGATCGTACAGATGGTGGCGCAAGCTCAACGATCGAGAGCACCAATGCAACGCATGGCTGATCAGGTTGCAGGTTGGTTTGTCATGGCTGTAGTAGCCATTGCCTTGCTTACCTTCTTTGGATGGGGACTGTTCGGCCCAGAAGAGTCGAGCTGGGTTTATGCATTAATCAATGCTGTGGCAGTACTCATTATTGCCTGTCCTTGTGCACTAGGCTTGGCAACTCCAATGTCTATCATGGTTGCAACGGGTCAAGGTGCTACTCATGGTGTGTTGTTCCGCGATGCAGCAGCCATTGAGAATCTACGCAAGATTGACACACTAATCATCGATAAAACAGGTACGTTAACTGAAGGACGCCCTGTATTCGATCGTGTGGTTGCCGCATCAGGTTTCGATGAATCTGAAGTATTACGTTTAGCCGCCAGTCTTGATCAAGGCAGTGAACACCCGCTAGCCGAAGCGATTGTAAACGCAGCACACGAACGTGGCCTGCCTCTTGAAACACCAGATAATTTTGAATCAGGCTCAGGGATTGGTGTTCGAGGTCAAGTGGGCGATCGTCAGTTAGCTTTGGGCAACACAGCACTGATGGAGCAATTAGGTATCTCGGTACAATCTCTGATTCCGCAAGCCGAAGAGCTGCGTTCAGAAGGTGCAAGTGTGATGCATCTAGCCATCAATGGTGAATTGGCCGGCCTGCTTGCAGTATCCGATCCCATCAAAAAAAGTACCCCTGAAGCACTTGCCACCCTGAAGGAAGCTGGACTACGTATCGTGATGGCAACAGGAGATGGTCTCACCACTGCCCGTTCAGTCGCATCACGTCTGGGTATTGATGAGGTACATGGTGAAGTTAAACCCGCAGATAAACTCGAACTTGTCAGCAAATTGCAGAAGCAAGGTCGCATCGTGGCAATGGCCGGCGATGGCATCAATGATGCACCAGCCTTGGCTAAAGCTGATGTCGGTATCGCTATGGGGACCGGAACTGATGTCGCAATGAATAGTGCTCAAGTTACCTTGGTCAAGGGAGATTTACGCGGTATCGCGGCTGCCCGTTCACTTTCGGAAGCTACTGTTGGCAACATGAAACAGAACCTCATGTTTGCTTTCCTTTATAATGCCTTGGGTATCCCAATAGCAGCTGGCGTACTCTACCCATTTACCGGTTGGTTGTTGTCACCCATGATTGCGGCCTTGGCCATGAGTTTTAGCTCCGCTTCAGTGATCACCAATGCCCTTCGCCTGCGACATAAAAAGCTATGATAGAGAGTCTTTTTCTTCCACCAGATGTATCAGGCCTGATTGCAGCACTTGCCATCGGCCTGCTCATTGGTTTAGAACGAGGATGGAATGATCGTGAACTGCCAGAAGGCAGCCGAGTAGCAGGCCTACGTACCTTCACATTGACAGGATTACTCGGAGGAGTGCTCGGTCATTTACAGCCAAACTTTGGGCCTTGGCCACTAGTCGCAGCCGTATTAGGGCTTTCCCTTTTACTTACGGTATCCTACGCGCGTACCGCAAAAATTTCCGGTAATTTAAGCGCTACCACGACGATCGCGATGCTGTTGACATTAGTTTTAGGTGCATATGCATCCCATGGTAATGTTACTTTAGCATTAACCGCGGCTGTCATCGTGGCTGTATTTTTGGATCTCAAGCCAACCTTACATGGTTGGTTACGCTTGATCGAACATCGTGAATTAACCGCATCCCTGCAGTTACTGGTACTTTCTGTCGTTATATTACCTTACTTACCCAATACGGGTATGGGACCTTTTGCTGCATTAAATCCTTACCAGTTATGGTGGGCAGTGATCCTGATTGCCGGACTCTCTCTGGCAGGTCATTTTGCCATGCGGCTTACCGGTTCAGAAAGAGGCATATTCTGGACAGGTCTATTGGGTGGTTTGGCATCTTCTACAGCTGCAACTGTCGCACTGGCACGCTATACACGCCAGCACCCCGTCATGGTCAGTGCTGCTATTTCTGGAACATTGGCTGCCTGTGGCATCATGTTTTTTCGTATGGTTGTGCTGATAGGCGTCATTGAGCCAGCATTGCTAAGCACTTTTGGTGGTGCAATGATGATTGCGGGAATCCTTCTGCTGGGTATGGCATTGTGGAGACAACGCCAAATTACCAGCGCTGAAAACAACGATCGAACAATAGAAGCAATGGCTCCTTTTGATCTTGGGACAGCATTCAGCTTCGCTGCTTTCCTGGCTGTCATGGCAGTCTTGGTCCCGGCAGCAAAACAATGGTTGGGCACCAGCGGCATCTTCGTATTATCGACTATTTCTGGGCTAGCAGACGTAGATGCTATTTTAGTCTCACTTGCCCGCCTGCATAGTACTGAAGGCTTAACAACAAATGTGGCTGCTGTCGCGCTAGGGCTGGCCACACTGAGCAACATGTTAAGCAAAGCGACAATTGCATGGATGACAGGGGGGGCACAGTTTGGCCGAGCTATCATATTTGGCTACACAATTGCCATGATAGGTGCTGGCGTAGCTCTGGCTCTCAGTTTGAGCTTTATGTAAGGTCAACTCGGGTAAATGGAAGATGTTCAAAAAATGAGTTAAAATGATTCCCCTTGCATGGATTCACTTTGAAAAACAATGGTAAAAATGATTCGACCATTGAGGGATTCAGCCTGGATGGTCGCCCCAAGCATATCAAGAATAGATTTTGTTATGGCAAGCCCTAAGCCGGTTCCTTCTTCTGTTCTTTGTCTAGACGCATCTGTTCGATAAAAACGATCAAATAATCTGGATAGTTGTTCAGGAGAGAGTTCAGGGCCTTCATTTTCAATTGAAAATATTGTGTTATCTAAATTCTGTTGAAGTTTTATCTGTATTGTAGAATTCTTGTTTCCATATTTAACTGCATTAGACAATAGGTTGCTGAGTGCGCGACGTAACATAGCAGGATCACCTTTTACATTGCCAGATCCTGTTTGTTGAAGTGTCATATTTTTTTCGGCAGCTAGAGCGTCATAGAAATCAAATAAAGCGGTAACTTCTTTAATGAGGTCAATATTCTGTAAGTTCTGTAAATTTAAGCCATGTTCTGCTTTTGCCAAGAAAAGCATATCGGACACCATTCGAGCCAAACGTTCAAATTCTTCTAAATTAGAAAATAGTATTTCTTGATAAGTACCAATATCTCGGTTACGGGCGAGACATACTTGAGTTTGGGTCATTAAATTATTAATCGGTGTTCTAATTTCATGTGCTAAATCAGATGAAAAATCGGAAAGTTTTTCTAAAGCTGACTCTAGTCTGTCCAGCATAGCATTGAAGGCGATTGCCAATGATTTTAGTTCGGTTGGTGTATGCTCAACTTCTAAACGTTCTGAAAGATGTTGAGCAGAAATTCCTTCTGCGACCTTAGCCATTTTTTGCACTGGTCTTAAACCTCTCCAGGTTGCAAACCAACCTAAAAACATTAAACAAATTGTACCAGCCAAACCAATATACAAAAGTTGACGCTTAAAATCTTTTAGAAAATGTAGATGTTCTGATGTATCGATCCCAACAATAATTCGTACAGATTGTATTTCAGAATTTCTATTTATACCTGTAGTGTAGATCATGCCACGATAGGTCTTATTTTGAACTTGCCATTTAATCCATGAATTATTTGCTGACTTGATTAAATTTTGAGTATTAATGATTGAGGATGCTGAACTAAATAAAACTTTACCTGTCGGTCGTTCTATTTGGACCATAAGATCATGGTGTCCAACTAACGCATCTCTTAAATAAAGATTAAGTTCTGGAGAATTTTTAGGATGCTGTTGGAGAAGATTCTGAATAAGCTGGATTTTACCTTCTAATTGGGTACGGTCTTGAGTTTCAAAATGATGCATTACTAATTTATTTATGAACAAACCCATAATAATTAGAATGAAAATAGTAGATAATGAGAAAATGATACCGATCCGGAAACTGATCGCTCTGAATAAATTATTATTCATCCTCTACCTCTAGTACATACCCCATTCCTCGAATATTCTGAATTAATTTGGGAGTAAAGTTACTGTCAACTTTACTTCTTAATCGTTTAATAGCGACTTCAACGACATTCGTATCACTATCAAAATTCATATCCCAAATTTGAGAAGCAATCAGCGCTCTTGGTAAAATTTCACCTCGTCTACGCATAAAAAGTTCCATAAGCGCGAATTCTTTTGCCGTCAGATCAATGCGTTGACCCGCTCGCGTTACCCGACGTTTTCTCAAATCAAGTTCTAAATCAGCAATCTTAATAATATTACTATCTTCTCTTTGTTGCCCTCGTCTAAGGAGCGTTTTTATTCGAGCTAGAAGCTCTGCAAAAGCAAAAGGCTTAACTAAATAATCATCAGCGCCTAGCTCTAATCCTTTTACTCGATCTTCGATTTGATCTCGGGCGGTAAGAAAAAGAATGGGCATTGTTTTACCGCTGCTACGAATATCATTGATAATATTCCAACCATTTAGTCCAGGTAACATCACGTCTAAAATAATTAAGTCATACTCTTCAGAAAGAGCTTGATGTTTACCCGTTAACCCATCTGTAACCCAGTCCGTAATATAGCCAGCTTCGGATAAACCTTGCTTGAGATAATCACCAGTTTTTTGTTCATCTTCAACTAATAGTATTCTCATCTCAGAATCCTAAGTTATTCATTAAAACTATAATAACGTTATAAAACATCTGATCGAGATAGATTACAAAAATGTCATTTTCAAGTCACTTAGATGTTCAGTGCTTCACTTTATTGTAGTAGCAAGAAATTAACTTTTAGAGAAACTTATGAAAACTGTAGTGCGTCGTAGTCTAACAATTTTAATGTGTGCTGGAACTTTAATTGCTGGTACTCAATCTTGGGCAAAAGATGTATCAACCTCAAGTGCCACTAAAACGGTAAAAGCACAGGAACCTTGTACAAAACCTTGTAAAATGGAAAAAGATGACAAGACTCAGCAAGATCATAGTCAACATCAGTCTCCTAACTCATCTGACATGTCAAAAATGGATCATTCTATGATGAATATGGACCATTCTAAAATGGATCATTCAAAGATGAATATGCCTAGTAGCAATAAATAATTTTATAAATAGCGAGAAAGAAGTATTAAAGTTTATACTAAATATTTGCTTTATTACTTCAATCTTGACCTTTCTAAAGGTGAGATAGAATGTCAAATAAGTTAAGTCATATACTCTTAATTGGAGTTGGTTTATTTTCATCAACTTGGGTAATGGCGGCAGTTAAAGAATATGATTTAACGATCGCGGAACAGACTGTAAATATTACAGGAAAACCGCTAAAGAGAATTACCGTTAATGGTAAATTCGTTGCCCCTCTTCTTGAATTTGAAGAGGGAGATGATGCCGTTATTCGTGTTCATAATAAGCTAAAAAATCAGGACTCTTCAATTCATTGGCATGGATTGATATTACCCGGAATCATGGATGGTGTACCAGGGTTCAACCAGTTCGAAGGCATCGCCCCTAATAAAACGTATGAATATAAATTCAAGGTTCGTCAAAATGGTACTTATTGGTATCACTCCCATAGTAAAGGGCAAGAGCAAGACGGCCTATATGGTGCTTTAGTTATTTATCCGAAAAATAAAACCCCCTTAACATCATCTGAAAAAACTGATAGAGATTATGTGGTTTTGCTTTCTGATTTTCATAATTCAACAAGTGATCAAATCACAAAGAATCTTAAAAAAGAAGCAGATTACTATCAGAACCGTCGAGAAACGGTATTTGATGTCATGAAACAAGTTAAACGTGATGGATTAAAGGCAACTTGGCAAGACCGCTCTATGTGGAATCAGATGCGGATGTTGAAAACAGATATGTCTGATGTCACAGGCTATACATTTTTAATGAATGGCAAAACACCTCAGCAAAACTGGACCGGTAATTTTAAAGCTGGAGAAAAAGTTCGCCTTCGATTTATTAATGCTTCTGCAATGTCATTTTTTGATGTACGAATTCCAAATTTAAAAATGACAGTGGTAAGTGCCGATGGTCAACCTGTAAAACCTGTTCCTGTAGATGAGTTCCGTATAGGTACTGCTGAAACTTATGATGTCATTGTTGAACCGAAACAAGCCCATTATCAAATCGAAGCTGAATCTATTGATCGTACTGGATTTTCGGTTGGAACCTTACATGATGAAAATACCTCACCTGTAAAACAAATTGAGATGCCTAAGCCTCGTCCTCGTTCTTTATTGACTATGGAAGATATGGGAATGAATCATGATATGTCTTCTATGAAAGGCATGAATCACGATATGTCTTCTATGAAAGGTATGGATCATGATATGTCTTCAATGAAAGATATGAATCATGATATGTCTTCTATGAAAGGCATGAATCACGATATGTCTTCTATGAAAGGTATGGATCATGATATGTCTTCTATGAAAGGCATGAATCACGATATGTCTTCTATGAAAGGTATGGATCATGATATGTCTTCTATGAAAGGTATGGATCATGATATGCCGATGAATAGCGCTACTGTTAAGGCGGCTTCAGACAAGAATGATAATACCGTATTTGGATGGGCAAATGCTTCAACACCTGAAGGTAATAAAGCATTGCAATATAGTGATTTGCAATCGTTAGATCCTCAAAAAGACACTCGTGCAGCTGAACGTGAAATAGAGATCCGTCTTGGTGGAAACATGGAGCGTTATATTTGGACAATAAATGGTAAAAAATTTAATGAAGCCGACCCACTAGTGGTGAAGTATGGTGAACGTATTCGCTTAAAATTTGTCAATGACAGTATGATGGCTCACCCAATGCACTTACATGGCATGTTTATGCAGCTTGAGAATGGTCAGGATCCAAGCAATATGCCAAACAAACATACGGTAATTGTTCCACCTGGGAAAACGATAACCACTCTACTCACAGCTGATGAGTTAGGTGAGTGGGCTATTCATTGTCACCTGCTTTACCATATGAGTGCAGGAATGATGAATAAACTCATTGTAGCTCAAGTGGAAGATGGTAATTCTACAAAGACTGTTCCTCAGTCCCAAGTAAATGAGAAGGGAGTAAATCCACATGCACATCACTAATAATTTGTTTTCAAAAACAACTTTGATGATTGCGCTATTTGGATTATCAAATCTAACGTTCGCTAAAAATGAAACTCCTGTACAAGACAGTAATATTACAAAAAATATGAAAATTCTTTTACAGGAATCTGGAGGATTAAAGTATTCCCTTCAAGAGCGTTATCCAGAATATTATTCAATGGAAAATGCGGATATGGGGGATAAGAGTGTCCAGATTGCGCTTGAGAACTCTAACTCACCTCATGACAATCATCTTAAAGAACATGGTGGACAAATTTATCAAACGACAAAATTTGAAAATGAATGGATGGTTGATGAAGACGGTAAGGGCAACCTAGGAACAAAGTTTGAAACTTTAATTGGAACAGATGAAAATCGTCTATTTATTGAAGCCAATTCGGAAAAGTCAGAAAGTAATGATCCAAAATATGCTGTATCAGCACTTTATAGCCGTAACGTAGCCCCATTTTGGGATGTACAAGCTGGGGTAAGATATAGTGAAAATAAAAATAATAGCAGCAGCGATCGAGTGGATGGGGTTATTGGTATATTAGGTCTAGCTCCTTATTTCTTTGAAACACAAGCATATCTTTATGGCGGTGAGAATAATTTTTGGGGAGCAAGTTTTGAATTAGAACGTGATTTGCTTTTAACTCAGAAACTTATTACTCAACCTTATATCGAAGCAGATGTAATATTTAGCGATGATTCTAACTATGCTGCAAAATCAGGTTTATCAGAACTAAAAACTGGTATCAAAACCCGATATGAGATTACTAAGCGAATTAAACCTTTCATTGATGTTGCTTACCAATATGAAAAAGGACAGAAAGCCACTTCTATGCAAGAGGCAACAGAGTCTGAAAAGGGATGGAAATATGGTGCAGGCATCGAATTAGTTTTTTAAAATAGTATGATTTGGATTCATGAATGGTAGCTTCGGCTACTATTCATGAATTATTACTATTTATTTTCGAATCTGTAAAACTAAAAAAGCTTAATTTTTGGTCTATTTTTATGCAGTGGTTAAAAACATGCTTATCGCTGTTTTTATCGTTTGCTATTCTTTTAGTAGGATCGGCTGCTACTACTTCGTCTGTACATCATCGGTGTTTAATGCCATCTGAATAGATGCATGTGGCATAGCCGTCTTCATCGATTTGAATCCTAAAGTGGCCCTAATGATCCGCTTTAGCTTGCCATGATTACATTCGATCACGTTATTTTTATACTTAACCTGCCTGTGCTCAAGATCTGGTGGACATTTTCTTTCCCATTTTAACCGTGACAAAGCACCTCCATATGTGTGCTTTATCTGTATCTATCACTTGTGGGGCCTTCCTTTGCCAGAAGATGCGGATACTGAGCATCCAAAAGTAAAAGAACTGCATGAGCTTCTTGCATGGTCTGAAGGTATGGTCTGGTGTTCACCTGAACGTCATGGTTCTATGAGTTCCATTTTTAAATCACAAATAGACTGGATTCCACTTGCAGGAGGAGCAATCCGTGCTACCCAAGGTAAAACCCTTGCCTTGATGCAAGTCAGTGGTGGATCACAGTCATTTAACAGCCTGAACCAGATGCGTATTTTGGGGCGGTGGATGCGGATGATCACCATTCCAAATCAGTCTTCAATTCCGAAAGCTTTCTTGGAATTTGAAGAAGATGGACGAATGAAGCCTTCAGCTTTCTATGACCGGATTGTGGATGTCATGGAAGAGTTATTTAAGTTCACTCTACTGACTCGTGGTCAAAGCAAATACCTGACTGATCGTTATTCTGAACGCAAGGAATCGGCTGAAGAGTTGTCCAAGCGTGTAAATCAGCGCAGTTTATAAATGCTGGATGGTATTAAATACTGCGCCTCATTGCCAGGTCAGTAACACTTTTATGCTGTACCGATGAAGTGCTGTTAAAGGTACAATGAATATTGTAAAAACCCAGTCTTCATGATTGGGTTTTTACATTAAAGAAGTCAGAGATAAATAAGGAAAAGGTGAAGGCTTTGAACCAGAAACGGCACTGTTGCAAATAGGCTGACATGATAAGCTAAATATCTTATTTATTTCGAGATACAGCAGATGAATCCCTTCCACGGTCGGCACTTTCAAGGTGAAATCATTCTTTGGGCTGTTCGTTGGTATTGTAAATATGGCATCAGCTATCGTGAACTTCAGGAAATGCTCGCTGAACGTGGAGTGAATGTTGATCACACCACAATTTATCGCTGGGTTCAGCGTTATGCTCCAGAAATGGAAAAACGTTTACGTTGGTATTGGCGTAATCCTACAGATCGACATTTATGGCATCTGGATGAAACTTACGTAAAAGTGAATGGCAAATGGGCATATCTATACCGTGCAGTTGACCAACGTGGCCATACTCTTGATTTCTATCTTTCTGCTAGACGAAATACCCATTCAGCTTATTGTTTTCTTGGTAAAATTTTGAATCATGTCAAAAAATGGCAGATTCCACGAGTCATAAACACTGATAAGGCTCATACCTATGGCCGTGCTTTGTCGCGACTAAAACAGGAAGGAAAGTGTCCTGAAGACCTGGACCATCGACAGATTAAATACAAGAATAACGTGATTGAATGTGATCATGGCAAGCTCAAACGGATCATCAAGGCTACGTTGGGATTCAAGTCTATGAAAACGGCTTATGCCACAATTAAAGGAATTGAGGTTATGCGTGCTCTACGCAAAGGACAAGCTTCATTATTTTATAACGGTAATATTCTAGGAGAAGTTTGGCTAGTAAATAGAGTTTTCGGTCTCTAAGCTTTTTTGAAGGGAAAATCATCGACTCAGATCCCTATTTGCAACAGTGCCGTTGTTAGTGGTTTGACCCACTAACAACTAACACGTTGGCTATTCATTGAGTAAATCCTAAACTCAACTAATTCTTTTATTTATCAGACAACCATTTTTCGACATTCGACGGCACATTCACGGCAAGCATCAGCACATTGCTGGCAGTGTTGATGCTCATGTTGGCTACATTCATCTGCACAGTATTCACAAGCCTTGGCACAAAGCTCACAAATTTCTTTCATAAAAGGAGATTCATTTTGCTGCATACGAGCACAGAGCTGACAAATATCTGCACAATCTAGACAACGCTGAATACATTCTCGCATCATCTCCAGATTTTCTTCTTTTAGACAGGCATTTGCACAACTGGCACAGGTAAGGTAACAGCTCATACATGCCTTTGCGCAATCTGAAAATTGGATATCGTTCATCATACTTACCTAAAGTCACTTGATTTAGGAATAAGCTAATCAAAAAAAAAGATATACACTAGGACGATTAGGTAAGGGAAAGTAAAATAGTCATAGATTTTGTTAAATGGTTTTAGATGCTGGCTTTGAGTGATTTAGCTGCTCATGTATTCAGGCACTGTTGCAAATAGGCTGACATGATAAGCTAAATATCTTATTTATTTCGAGATACAGCAGATGAATCCCTTCCATGGTCGGCACTTTCAAGGTGAAATCATTCTTTGGGCTGTTCGTTGGTATTGTAAATATGGCATCAGCTATCGTGAACTTCAAGAAATGCTCGCTGAACGAGGCATAAATGTGGATCACAGTACAATTTATCGTTGGGTTCAGCGTTATGCTCCAGAAATGGAAAAACGGTTACGCTGGTATTGGCGTAATCCTACAGATTTACATTCATGGCATATGGATGAGACTTATATCAAAGTGAAGGGGCGATGGACTTACCTGTATCGTGCAGTTGATCAACGTGGTCATACGATTGACTTTTACCTTTCCGCTAGACGGAACAGTAAATCAGCCTATTGTTTTTTAGGAAAAATCTTCAATACGGTGAAAAAATGGAAAATTCCACGGGTCATCAATACAGATAAAGCAGCGACCTATGGCCATGCTTTATCACGGTTAAAGCGAGAAGGAAAATGTCCAGTAGATATTGAGCACAGGCAGATTAAGTATAAAAATAATGTCATTGAATGTGATCATGGTAAGTTAAAGCGGATCATCAGGGCCACATTAGGATTCAAATCTATGAAGACGGCTTATGCCACAATCAAAGGTATTGAAGTCATGCGTGCACTACGTAAAGGACAAGCATCGTCATTTTATTATGGTCAGCCTCAAGGTGAAGTGTGTCTAATCAACAGGGTTTTCGGTCTCTAAGCACTTTTAAAAAGGAACTTCATCGACTCAAATCTCTATTTGCAACAGTGCCCCCTTAGCAATGGCAGCTATAGTTCAGTTCATTGGGAATAGAAATGAACAAGCAGAAAAAGTGGCTGAAAGCCTAAACTTATTTCCTGTACCTGCCACAGCCCTAGTTTTGTTTATCGTCCTAGCATCAGTTATGCCTCAAATTGGGCTTGCAAAAAGTGCAGCTCTTCAAGCTTTACCAATTTATATTTCTTTTGCCATTATTGCTCCATTCGTGGGTTGGATAATTGCTCGTATTTTTCGATTAGAATCTGGCTCTGCTAGTGCTGTGTCCTTTTCAGCATCATATAGAAATTCATTTGTTATTCTTCCATTAGCTTTTGCAATTCCGGGAAGTATGCCCATAATTCCTGCTGTAATCTTGACTCAGACTATCGTTGAACTATGCTTTTTACCAATCTATATTCGTCTGATACCTCGACTATTCAAAACCTAGAGATTTAAACATTTAAGTAGTTGTTATAGTTAGATAAAAGTATTCAGAAGCCCACGCTTACATCGAGTAATTTAATAAAGGGGGGGGGAGCTAGCTCCCCCCCTCTTTTATTCATTTGCTAATTAAAACTTACTCGCAACTTGATATGTGATGAATGAAAAGATGTAGGCTAATGCAAACAAATAAGTTGCCATAATGATGGGCTGTTTCCAGCTGCCAGTTTCTCGTCTAATTGTTGCTAACGTAGCAAGACAATGGGGAGCAAAAATAAACCATACCAATAATGATAAACCTGTGGCTAACCCCCATCCATCCGGGCCTGAAATTTGACTTAACAGACTTTGAGTTACTGTATCTTCATCACCTGACATCGCATAAATCACCCCAAGAGCAGCAATTACAACTTCCCTTGCTGCCATAGCAGGAATGAGTGCAATACATATTTCCCATGTAAACCCAATAGGCGCAAATATAGGATGAATTAAATGTCCTAACTGACCAGCTAAACTATAGTTAATGGCCGGCATGCTTGCATTATCTGGTGGTTGAGGGAACGTGACTAGCACCCATAACAAGATAGACAGTGCGACGATAATGCCACCAACTCGTTTTAAGAAAATAGTTGCCCTATCATATAAGCCTAATGCAATATTTCTAATATCTGGAATTCGGTATGTGGGAAGTTCAAAAATAAAAATACTTTCAGTTTTATCTTTTCGAACCAATTTCAGAAACACTGAAACTAATAACGCTGAGACTATTCCCGACATATAAAGACCAAAAAGGACTAATCCTTGCAGACTTAACCAGCCGTAGATTAATTGGTTCGGAATAAATGCCGCGATCAATAAAGCATATACTGGCAATCTTGCTGAACAGGTCATCAAGGGTGCAATCATAATTGTTGCTAATCGGTCCCGTTCAGAGCTGATACTTCTGGTTGCCATAATTCCGGGAATCGCACAAGCAAAACTGGATAGCAGAGGAATAAATGAACGGCCGCTAAGCCCGGCTTTAGACATTAATTTATCTAAAAGAAATGCTGCTCGGGGTAAATAGCCTGACTCTTCAAGCATTAAAATGAAGAAGAATAAAATCAAAATCTGAGGCATATATGCAAGCACGCTACCTGCACCAGCAATTACCCCATCCACAACCAAGCTTTTTAATAGAGGATGTTGGATTAGTGGTCCAATAAAATCACTGAGCCATGCGACAAAATTTTCAATGAATTCAATAAAAGGCGTTGCCCATATAAATACCGCCTGGAACATCACAAACATGGTTAAAGTTAAGATTACTAAACCCAATACAGGATGTAGAAAAATTTTATCTAGAAATGCGGTTCTTTTATCACCACTGTCATTATTTAAAATAACTTGTTTGGTGATTTGTTTGACCTGTTCAAAATGACTTAATTCAGAATGATAAGGAGTAATAAAAAGATTTTTTTGATCTAATTGATTAGGGTCTGTTGACATTTACTGTTCATAATTAACCCTATAAAGGTAGCCATAAAAATATACAGGCTAAAGCAACAGAACTTTGATAATTTCTTTTGAGCTTGTCATATCGAGTAGCTATTCCTCTAAATTGCTTTAATCTACAAAACATATTTTCAACTAAATGCCTGATTT
>NZ_KB850178.1:149959-155251 GCF_000369745.1 Acinetobacter sp. CIP 64.7
AAGGAATATCTCGCCACGGACAGCCTGTTCTAATTCTATAGAGAATAGCTTCAATAAAATTGCGTAAATTTGAGTTGTGGTGAATGGATAAATTACGCAGAATAACTTTCAACTTTTGCCAGTGTTGATCTGTCAGCATGGTACGAGGCATAGCGAATAGTAAAATTGTGTTTGGCGATTTGATTTTACTACTTCGCTATTTTTTTAAGCTAAAAGTGTCAACACACCCTAATTAAATCTTGAATTCCTTTTGTTTTAACTGCGACAGCTTCAACTACAGGGATACCTAACAGTTGAGACAGTTTATCCTTATCAATGGAAATACCACGCTTTTTGACCTCATCCATCATATTTAATACAAGAATCATAGGGCGATTTAGAGCACGAACTTCGAGAACCAAGCTCAAATGTAAGCTTAAATTTGTGGCATCTACAACGCATATAAAAATATCGGGTAGAATTTCACCTTTTAGCTCGCCCAAACAAACTGCCCTGGTGACTTCTTCATCTAAACTACTAGGTTTTAAACTGTAAGTTCCGGGTAAGTCCAATACTCGTATTGCATCACCAGAAGGTAATTTAAAAGAACCTTCTTTTCTTTCTACGGTAACCCCAGCATAGTTGGCAACTTTTTGTCGCGTACCAGTAAGCGTATTAAATAAAGAGGTTTTTCCGCAATTTGGATTACCGACTAATGCAATGTTCTTAATCTTCATTGGATACTAACTCTACAAAAATTCTTTCAGCTTCATTCTTTCTTAATGCGAATCTTGAAGTTTCAATTTGAACTAAAACAGGATCTCCGCCAAAAACACCTTTAGTGAGTACTTGTAGAGTTTCACCCTCTCTAAAACCTAATAGTTGGAGCCGTTCCAATACGGGATCAGTGGTATGACTGTATTGATTACCTTTTTTGAGATCTCTAATTTTGACGATCTGATTTTGTTTAACTTGAAATAGATTCATTTTCGATACTCTTACTTCAAAGCCAAAATCTTTCGAGCACCATTAAGCACGAATAAAGAAACCAGGATGCCAATGATTAAGTCTGGGTAAGCTGATCCCGTCCACGCCACGAGTACACCGGCAAATATAACGCCCATATTTACCACAACGTCATTCGCCGAGAAAATCCAACTGGCTTTCATATGTGCGCCATCTTCTCGATGACCAGAAATAAGATATAAGCATGTCACGTTAGCTATAAGTGCGAGCAGGCCAATAACAATCATGAGCGTTGATTCTGGCTCGCTTCCAAACATGAATCGTCTAATGACATCAATAATCACGATGACAGCAAGTAATAACTGAATCCAACCTGCGAAATGGGCTGCTTTCACTTGATATTTCGCAGCTTTTCCGACGGCATATAGCGCAATACCATAAACGGCTGCATCGGCAAACATATCTAGAGAATCAGCAATCAATCCTGTAGACGCAGCAATAATTCCGCTGATGAATTCTATAAAGAAAAGTAGAGCATTAATGCCTAATAACAGTTTAAGTACTTTAGCTTGTCTCACAGGATCAGGTTCATTAGGTATATCGCCTGAAGAAAGCTGTATTTCATCAAGTTTCGCCCCAAAACCCAGTCCTTCGAGTTTAGCCGTAATTTGCTGAATCCCTTCATTATGGAAGACTTTCAGTTTTCGATTGGGAAGATCAAAAGTAAGACCTTTAACTGCTTCAATATCTGCAAGAGCCATACGGACCATTTGCTCTTCAGCAGAGCAATCCATTTTAGGAATGGTGTAGGTACTTGTTTGCTTAGCCTGTTGATTGCTTATATAAGTTTCAGTCTTCACAAGCTTTGCACCAAAACCCAAAGCTTCAAGTTTGGTGGTTATATTTTCATCTTTTTGATTATGTAGAACCTTTAAAGAACGGTTAGGTAAATCAAAGATGAGTTTTTGAACACCATCAATTGAAGATAGCGCCATACGAACCATCTGTTCTTCCGCAGAACAATCCATTTTGGGAACTAAGTATTCACTCATGTAGTGCGAATCTTTTAAAACGTCTTCAGTGCTTAAATTTTCTTTGGGATCAGAACCACAACAGGATTGAGCGGTATCTTCACAACTGTTTGAAGTGTTACAGCAAGGAGATGAAGATTTTTTTTCTTCCTCTTCACCACAACAGCTAAGCGTATTATCACAATTCTTTGAATTGTTTGCTTCTGCAATTGATGGATGATTTTCTTGTTGAGATTTCTTATCTTCGCATGGTGTTTCTTTACTACATCCACAACCACTCATAATTATACCCATTAAAAAAATTTATAAACTTTGAATATTAGAATCCCTATAGTTACTATAGAGTCAAGATTTTTTGGAAATACCAACTCAATGCATTTAAAAATTGGTGAACTCTCTAAAAAAACCTCATGTTCAGTATTAACAATTAGGTTTTATGAAAAGGAAGGTTTAATTCCGGAACCCGAAAGAACGGAAGGAAATTACCGCCTTTACGATATAGGCTATGTTGAGCGAATTAAGTTTATTTTGAATTGCCGAACTTTAAATATGAGTTTGAATGAAATTCGTCAATTACTCACCTATAAAGATAATCCCAAGAAAAATTGTTCAGATGTGAATGAATTAATTGACTTACATGTCAGTGCTATCAGAGAAAATATAATCAAGCAACAAAAGCTTATTGAACAACTATCTGATTTAAGAGGTACTTGTGATGGCTTATGTACAATTGACCAATGTGGAGTTCTAAAAAATCTAGCTTGATTATCTAGACCTATGCTTTTTTCAAAAAATCGGCACTGTTGCAAATAACCACGAATGGTAAGCTGAAGACTGTTTTAGCTAAAGGTGCAGCATATGAATCCTTTCCATGGTCGGCATTTTCAGGGCGAAATCATTCTTTGGGCTGTGCGCTGGTATTGTAAATATGGCATTAGCTATCGTGAACTGCAGGAAATGCTGGCCGAACGGGGTGTGAATGTTGATCACACGACTATTTACCGTTGGGTTCAACGTTATACGAATCTAAAAATGGGAGCCTATAGCTCCCATTTTTATTGTTAAACGTTGAATCCTATATGTTTTCCTGTTGGAAGCTCTACATCAATACGGAGCTTCCCACCCATTGCCTCAACATACTTTTTCATGGTTGAAATCTTAAGATCATTGCCACGATTTTCTATTGCTGAAAGCGATGGCTGTTTTATTCCCAAAGTTTCAGCAAGCTCTTTTTGAGAAATTTCGAGTTCTTCACGAATAAGATGAAGCTGATTTTCTAGCAGTAATTCATCAGCCATTTTTTGAATACGGGCTTGGCTCTCTGGAGAGCGGCTAGCTAACAATTCTTGCAGAGTCTTAGCCATTAGATTTATCTCCTAGGGTAGTGAGATGAAGTTGGTATTGTTCATCTGCAATATCCAGCATGTCTTTATAAAAACGCTTTTTACCGCCTTTATCAGCAATACATAGAACAATAGCCTGTCGTAAGGGATCAAATGCGAAGAAAGCTCTTAAGGGTCTACCGCGATGTTGAACGCGCAGTTCTTTCATATTGGTAAATTTAGACTCATACACAGTATCTACTAAACCAAAATATAGATTATAGTCTATATTTTAGGGGCATTATGTTTGTTTTGCAAATGAGAAAGGATAGGCAATAAAAAAGCCCGACATCCTGTCGGGCTTTTCCATATTTGGCGCTTAGATCTGACTCCTGTCTGATCTCACGTTCCTTGTTGTTCATCTTATTCTTTTTATCTGGAGCATCCTGCTCTCTATGTCTTCATGATAGGAAATTTCCAGTATTGCGGATAGCAGCAAAGGGCCGAGATTGGTATGAGCCAGGGCTTACAAAATAGCCTAAATTTTATCCACAAAAAATGTGGATAATTTTGGACATTGAGGCATTGATAAAATTTGAAAAACCTCAAAACTGACTATTTTTTAGTCAAATTTATTGGCAAGAAGTATCAAAACCGCTCATAAAAAAGCCGACTTGTTTCAAAATCGGATTTTTGGGCATTCTTGGATTTTTCTATTTTTATTAAGTGTTTGATATTTATATTAATATACAAGTGTATTTCGTATAACGCCCATTATGTTAAATGGAATATAAAAAACAGTTGACATAAATACATTGTGTGCAATTATATTGCACACAATGTATTTATTTAAAGGTAATCAAAATGAGTAATCTTTATTCTACCCAGGTTAAAGCAATCGGTGGACGTTCAGGAAATATTCGTAGTGAAGATGGTATCTTAGAACTAAAATTGGCTTTGCCAAAAGAATTAGGTGGTAAAGGTGATGCAACGAATCCTGAACAATTATTTGCAGCTGGCTATGCTGCATGCTTTGGAAATGCAGTGATCCATGTAACTCGTAGCAATAAAGAATATAAAATCCGTGATAACGATGTAGAGGTCCTGAGTACTGTTGGAATGGTTGCTAATGGCAATGGTGGATTTGCCTTGACAGTACACTTAGATGTCACGCTTTCAGGTATTTCACAAGCTGATGCAGAGAAAATCGTGGAACAAACGCATCAAGTATGTCCTTATTCCAATGCTATTCGAGGTAATATACAGGTGTCTACCACTGTCTATACCAAATAAAAAGCTATGTCCAAGAATCAGCTTTGCTTAGATGAGCAACTATGTTTTCCTATTTATGCTGCATCTAATTTAATCGTAAAAGCTTATCGCCCTTTTCTTACACCTCTCGGACTCACTTATCCTCAATATTTAGTGATGTTGGTTTTGTGGGAAAAAGAATGTGTAAGTGTGGGTGATCTTGGACAAATTTTACATCTTGATAGTGGAACATTAACCCCACTATTAAAAAGAATGGAGACATCTGGTCTAATTAATCGATCACGTGATCCTAATGATGAAAGACGAGTTCTTATTTCATTAAAAGATAAAGGGCGAGACTTATCTGCTGAAGCAGAAAAGATTCCTAAAGAGCTTACCAAGAACATTGAGTTTGATAACTTAAATCAATTACGAGATGAATTAAAAGTATTAGTTAATCTATTATCAGAAAGAATTTGAGACCTCTTAATATCTGATAATGGAAGCCTGTTTACTTTCAAGAATCAATTAGTTTTTCTAAAATAAACATAATACACCTTATACGAAGTCAAAAAAATATATCTATATGATAATTAGGGTCTGTTGACATTTCAAGTATAGAATTTACCCGATAAAGGTAGCCAAATAAATATACAAGCTAATGCAACTGCCCCCTCATAGCTACACTTTAGCTTATCATATCGTGTTGCTATTCCTCTGAACTGCTTTAACCTACAAAATGC